>DASSVA010000293.1:0-2306 GCA_035706385.1 Solimonas sp.
CAGTGCCTCGCTGTCCGACGCCGCCGCATCGCGCACGAACGTGCGTTCGCGGTAGAAGAGCGCAACGAAGATGAACAGCAGCGCACCGCCGGTCATCACCGCGGCGAAGAACAGGAAGTACATCGGCCCGACCAGCGCGTAGGTCGAGACCTCGGCGCTGGCGGCGTTGAACTGCCCTTCGCTGGCGAGCGGCTGGCGGTGGATCGCGTCCATCAGCCGCACGCGGCCGGCCGCGGCGTCGACCTCGGCAACCATGAACGTGCCGGCGAGCGGCTGCGGTTTGTCGTCGACGGTGACGGTCACGCCGCTGTCGCCGGTGAAATCGATCTTCTGGCCGACGGCCATCTCGCCGGCATTGGCGAGCGACACCCAGGTCTGCGCGCCGGTCTCGACGGCGCTCGCCTGCAGCGGCTCGACCATCACGTCGTTGACGATCGCCGTGAACAGGTTGCCGACGCTGGTCGACAGCAGGAACAGCGCCATGATGAAACTCTTCATCCGCAGCGGCGCCTGCTTGTAGCTGAACTCGAGCGCGGTGATCGACACCAGCACTTCCGACGCGGTGAGGATCGCGTACGCGAGAATCTGCCACCAGATGCTGACGACGTGACCGGCCTGGATGCGCGATTCGATCCACGCGATCAGCACGAACGACGACGCGCAGACGAACAGGCCGGCGGCGATCTTGCGCAGCGGCGTGACGGCCACGAAGCGGCCGACGAACGGATAGATGCCGTAGCTGAACACCGGCACGAGCATGAGGATGAACAGCGCGTTGACCGACTGGATCTGCGCCGGCAGCACGTCGAACGCGAACAGCCCGAGGATGCTGATGTGCTTGTCCATCAGGTCGGACTGCGCCTGCAGCACCCAGGTCTGGCCGTTCGACTGTTCCCACAGCGACCAGAAGAACGCGACGAACAGGTAGATCAGCAGCAGGCGCACGATGATCGACAGCCCGTCCTTCGAAAACACGTCTCTGAGCCAGGCCTTGCCGGCCGGCGGCACGACCGCGAAGCGCTTGCGGCCGAGCCAGAACACGAGTGTGGCGAACGCCATCATCACGCCGGGCAGGCCGAACGCGAACGTCGGTCCGTAATGTGGCAACAGCCACGGGCAGGCGATGATCGAGATCAGCGACCCGGCGTTGATCGACAGGTAGAACCACGAGAACGCGCGCTCGATCAGGTGCTGGTTGGCGGCAGTGAACTGGTCGCCGACATTGGTCGACACGCACGGCTTGATGCCGCCGGTGCCGAACGCGATCAGGCCGAGGCCGACGGCGATGCCGATGCCGGCGTCGCTCAGCGCCAGCATCGCGCAGCCGACGACGTAGACGCTGGAGAAAATCATGATCGTCCGGAACTTGCCGAGGAACACGTCGGAGACGATCGCGCCGGCGAGCGGGAAGAAATACGCGGCCGACTTGAACAGCGACTGCCAGCTGGTCGCCTGCGCATCGCCGAAATGCAGGAAGTTGACGAGGTAGACCGACAGGATCGCGTTGATGCCGTAATAGCAGAAGCGCTCGGCGAATTCGTTGGCGACGATGAACGGAATGCCGGCGGGCATGCGGTTGTTGGTGGTGGCGGTCATGGCGCTCGGGTCGATGGGCACGGGAAGCGGCGGTTGGCGGAGTCTAGGGAACGGCGGCGGGCAGGCGCCTGAGGATTTCTCCGTCCTCGAGCCCGGCGATGTCGAACAGCTTGCGGCTCTGCGTCTCGCCGTGCAGCAGCGTGATCGCCGATTTCGGCAGATGCAGCGCATCGGCGAGCACGGCCTGCACCGCGGCGTTGGCCTTGCCGCGTTCCGGCGCGGCGGTCACCGCGATCTTCAGCATGTCGTCGTGCCAGCCGAGCACGGCATTGCGCGCCGCTTTCGGACTGACCTTCACGAGCAGTTTCATGACGCGGAAAGATTGTCGAGCAGCTGGCGGTAGAACCGCACCATGTCGGCGAATTCGGCGACCGACACGCGCTCGTCGACGCCGTGGATCCGCTCGAGGTCGGCGGCCTGCAGCCGGCCCGGGCTGAAGTTGTAACGCGCGTCGATGACGTCGACGTAATGGCGCAGGTCGGTCGCGCCGACCACGAGACCGGGCACGACGATCGCGTCGGGAAACACCTGCTCGACAGTCTTGCGCAGGATCGCGAAACCGGCACCGCGCGCATCGGCGGCCGGCGACGCTTCCTGCGACTGCGCCGGATCGTCGTGCACCGTGATCGCGTCGTCGTCGATCGCGCGGATCACGTGCGCGCGGACGTCGGCGACCGTGTCGCCGGGCAGCAGCCGGAAATTGACGACGG
>DASSVA010000294.1:0-23249 GCA_035706385.1 Solimonas sp.
CGCGCCGCCGCGTCGCCGGCAGATGATGCGCGCGGGCGATCGCATAGGCGACGCTGCGTGCGCTGGTGTAGCTGTCGATGAAATAACCGACGCGATGCGCGACCAGTTCGCCCATCAGCCAGTGCATCGCCGCGCGGCTCGACGTCGCGAGGCTGCCTTCGTGATTGTTGACGCCGTCGAGATGCGGAACCGATGCGAGCAGTCGCGACAGCGCCGCGTCGCGGACCGGGTCGGGGGCGCTGGTGACCAGCGTCAGCGGATGCGGCCTGGCGGCGAGCGGTTGCAGCGGCAGGTGCAGCAGCACTTCCTTGCCGGCGGCGTGCGCGGCGTTCGCGAACGTGCGCGTGTACGGCGATTCGGGCAGGAATGCGCTGGCGACCGGACCGGGTAGTTCAGTCGCCAGCCGCGTTTCGACCGGACGGTCGCCGAGATCGTCGATGACGATCGCGATCGCCGCCGGCGCGGCGGCCCGCACCGGCAGCACGCCGGCCGCCAACATCAACGCCAGCCATCTCCCCCGACCGCGCATACGCCGGCCTTCAGTGCCGGCTCAGCGTCAGGCTGCGCAGGATGTTCGACGCCTCGTAGAGCGCGTAGTCGCTTTCGGCCAGCGCCTGCGCGGCCTTGGCCTGGCGTTCGCGTTCGGCGCGCGCCTTTTCGAGCTCTTCCTTGGTCGTCTTGTCGTCCTTGTTGGCGAGGCTGCCCTTGAGGTCGGCTTCGGTGATCGGCTCGAAGGCCGGCGTGTCGCCGTCGTCGGCCTTGGCGATCTTCAGCGACTGGATCGGTACGTCCGGCTGAATGCCTTCGGCCTGGATCGAGCGGCCGGACGGCGTGTAGTAGCGTGCGGTGGTGATCTTGATCGCGCCTTCGTTCGACAGCGGCAGGATGGTCTGCACCGAGCCCTTGCCGAACGAGCGCGAGCCGACGAGCACCGCGCGATGCTGATCCTGCAGGGCGCCGGCGACGATTTCCGACGCCGAGGCCGAACCGCCGTTGATCATCACGACCATCGGCGCGCCGTCGAGGATGTCGCCGGGCGTCGCGTCGAACGCGCGCTGCGCATCCGCTTCGCGGCCCTTGATCGTGACGATCGGACCCTGCGTGAGGAAGTCGTCGCCGACCTTGACCGCGGCGTCGAGCACGCCGCCGGGATTGTTGCGCAGATCGAGCACCATGCCCTTGATGTCGCCCTTGCTGTCCTTCTTGAGCTTGGCGAACACCTTGTCGAGCGATGCGGCGGTTTCGGTCGTGAAGCTGCTGATGCGCAGATACGCGAGGCCGTTGTCCATCATGTGGCCGCGCACGCTGGCGACCGAGATCGTTTCGCGGGTCAGATCGAGCACGCGCGGCGCGGTGTCGCCTTCGCGGACGATCGTCAGCTTGATCTTGGTGCCGGGCTCGCCGCGCATCTTGTCGACGGCGTCCGACAGGCTCATGCCTTTCACCGGCGTCTCGTCGATCTTGACGATCAGGTCGCCCGGCTTGACGCCGGCGCGCGCGGCCGGCGTGTCGTCGATCGGCGAGACGACGCGCACGAAGCCATCCTGCATCTGCACCTCGATGCCGAGCCCGCCGAACTTGCCGGACGTGATGACGTTCATGTCCTTGAACTCGTCCTTGTCCAGATAGGCCGAGTGCGGATCGAGGCCGCTGAGCATGCCGCGCACGGCATTCTCGATCAGCGTCTTGTCGTCGACCGGCTCGACGTAATCGGACTTCACGCGGTTGAGGATCTCGACGAAGGTCTGCAGATCCTTGAAGCCGAGCGCGTCGGCCGTCGGCTTGCCGGCCTTGTCGGCGAGCACGCCTTGCGTCAGCGTGATGGAGGCGCCAATGAGGGCGCCGGCGGCCAGCGCCAGCGGGACACGATAGGAACGGGGCATTTTCTGGAATTGAACGCGGATGAGTGACAGCACGATAGCAAGGCTGGGACTGCGCATCAAAGCATCAGTTCCCTTCGCGCCGGCCACGGCAGTGTTTCAGTGTGCCAGCCAGCGATCGGGATCGATCGCCTCGGCGCCCTTGCGGATCTCGAAATAGACGCCGGACTGGTCGTAGCCGCCGGTCGTGCCGGCGCCGGCGATGGTCTGGCCGGCGCGTACCGTATCGCCGACCTGCACCGCGGCAGTCTGGCAATGCCCGTACAGCGAGAAATAACCGTCCTCGTGCTCGATCAGCACGATCAGCCCGTAGCGGTGCATCCAGCCGACATAGACGATGCGGCCGTGCGCGACGGCGCGCACCGGTGCGCCTTCGCCGGCCGCGATCCAGTGGCCGTTCCAGCTCAGCCGGCCGCCGGCCTTGGCCTCGCCGTAATGGGCGAGCAGCGCACCGCGCGCCGGCCACGGCAGCTTGCCTTTCAGCGTCGGGAACGGCTTGTCGCTCGGCGAGACGTCGGGCGGCAGGTCGGCGAGCGTCTTCTTCAGTGATTCGATCAGCTCGCGGATATTGCGTTCGTCTTCCTTGAGCTGGGCGAGATTGTCGGTTTCGCCGGACAGGCGCGACTTGATCTGCTTCAGCACATCGGCGCGCTGCGCGTGCTGGTCCTTGAGATCGGCCAGCGTCTGCTGCTGGTCGCGGCGCAGCTGTTCGAGCTGCGACTGCTGTTGCTGCAGACGGTCGGCGAGTTCGTCGAGTTCCTGCGCGCGGGCACGGATCGCATCGATCGCCGCGAGTTGCGCGCGCTGCAGGTAGCCGTAATAGGTCAGCATGCGGCCGACGGTCTGTGCGTCGTCGACGTTGAGCAGCAATTGCGTCTCGCTCTGACGACCGAGCACGTACGCCGCGCGGACCTGGCGCACCAGATCTTCGCGATGCGCGTCGAGCGCCGCCAGCGCCTCTTTCTGATCGGCCTGCGTGTCGCGCATCTTGCGCTGCTGCTCGGCGAGCTTGCGGCGGATCGTCCGCATCGCCTGCATGGCGTTCGCGAGCTTGCGTTCGACGGTCTGCATCTCGCGCGCCAGCGCGTCGTGTTCGTTCTGGTCGGCTTCGACCTTTTTCTGCAGATCGCCGATCCGCGAGCGGACCTCGGCGAGCGCTTTCTGGTTGTCGGTGATCCGGTCGGCGCCGGCCCGGGCACCGCCGGCGGCGAGCAGACCGGCAAGCAGCAGCACGAACAGGGACGGGCGGCGGAACATGCGATAATGCTAGCCGTTTGTTTCCCTGATTTGCGGCTTTAGCCGGTTCGACGGTCCATGTCCCAGTATCTCGAGTTTTTCCAGGCGCATCTTCTGCTGTTCGCCGCGCTGGCGGTCGTCGTGGCGCTGTTCATCGCCAACGAAGTGCACGGCCATCTCACCGGCGGCAAGCGCCTGTCGGCGGCCGAAGCGGTGCGCATGATCAACGACCGCGATCCGCTGATCGTCGACATCCGGCCGCTGCCGGACTTCAAGCGCGGGCACCTGCTCGGTGCGTTTCACGCGCCCGCCGGCAAGTTCGACGACTACCTCGGGCAGATCACCAAGGACAAGGCGCGGCCGGTGATCGTCTATTGCGCGCTCGGCAGCAGCAGCACGGCGGTCGTCGAGAAGCTGCGCAAGGCCGGTATCGCCGAGGTCTATCCGCTGCGCGGCGGCATCAACGCATGGACGATGGCGGACCTGCCGGTGACCAGCAAATGAAACGCGTGCTGATGTACACCACGCGATTCTGTCCGTATTGCGTGATGGCCAAGCGCCTGCTGAACATCAAGGGTGCCGCGGTCGAGGAAGTGCGGATCGACGAGGACGTCGTGCGCCGCGACGAGATGATGCGCATCACCGGCCGGCGTACCGTGCCGCAGATTTTCGTCGGCGACACGCACGTCGGCGGTTGTGATGACTTGCAGGCGCTCGATCGCGCCGGCAAGCTCGACGCCCTGTTGCAGGACTGAACCGAATTCAAGAACGAGCATTCACAGGTCATGAGCGATATCGAAACACCGGAAGCGCCGGCCGCCGGCACCGACAGCCAGCAGCGCCAGGTGCTGCTGCAGAAAATCTACGTCAAGGACGCGTCGCTGGAAGTGCCGCTGGCGCCGCAGATCTTCACGCGGCAGTGGCAGCCGCAGATGGACGTGCAGGTCAACACCGAGGCCAAGGCGCTGGAAGGCGATGCGCTGCAGGTGCTGCTGTCGGTGACAGTCACCGCGAAGATCGGCGAGGACGTCGCGTTTCTCGTCGAAGTCCATCAGGCCGGCATTTTCTCGGTGCGCGGCTTCGTGCAGAACGAGGAGCGGGCGGCGGTCGCCGCCGCGTATTGTCCGAACCTGCTGTTCCCGTTCGCGCGCGAGACGATCGCCGATCTGGTGCAGCGCGCCGGGTTTCCGCAACTGCTGCTGCAGCCGATCAACTTCGACGCGCTGTATCTCGAACATCTGCAGCGCGCCCGCGCGCAGGCCGCCGGCGCGCAGCCGACCGGCACCGTCAACTGAAAAAGCGCCGCCGCCGCATGCCATGACCACGTCCGCCGAAGCGATCCGCCGATGAATGACGTCGTCGCCGTCATCGGCGCCGGATCGTTCGGCACCGCGCTGGCGATCCAGCTCGCGCGACGCGGTTCGCCGACCCTGCTGTGCGGCCGCGACGCGGCGAAGCTCGCGGCGATGGAAGCCGCCCGCGAGAACGCGCAATACCTGCCGGGCTGTCATTTTCCGGTCAAGCTTCACGCGCATGCCGATCTCGCCGCCGCCGCGCATGCCGCGGACGAACTGCTGATCGCGACGCCTTCGCACGTGCTGCGCGCGACGCTCGAACAGCTCAAGCCGCTGCTGCGCGACGGGCAGGGCATCGTCGCCGCGTGCAAGGGACTGGAACCGCATACCGGCAAGCTGGTTCACGAAGTGATCGGCGAAGTGCTCGCGGACAGCCGGCCGTTCGGCGTGCTGTCCGGCCCGACGTTCGCCAAGGAACTCGGGCTCGGTTTGCCGACGGCGGTGACGATCGCATCGGCCGATGAAGCGTTCGCCGAAAAATTCGCGCACCTGCTGCACGGCGACGGCTTTCGCGCGTACTGGAGCGAGGATCTGACCGGCGTCGAGATCGGCGGCGCCGCGAAGAACGTCATGGCGATCGGCGTCGGCATCGCCGACGGCATGTCGCTCGGCGCCAATACGCGCGCGGCGCTGATCACGCGCGGCCTCGCCGAGATCATGCGGCTGGCGATCGCGATGGGCGGCAAGGCCGAAACGCTGATGGGACTCGCCGGCATGGGCGATCTGGTGTTGACCTGCACCGACAATCAGTCGCGCAACCGGCGCATGGGCCTGCTGCTCGCGCAGGGCCGAAGCGTCGACGCGGCGATCGCCGAAATCCGCCAGGTCGTCGAAGGCGTGAAAGCCGCGCCCGAGGTGCTGCGCCTCGCGCAGAAATACGGCGTCGACATGCCGATCACCGATGCCGTCAACGGCGTGCTCAGCGGCCGCTTATCTGCGGTCGAAGCGGTGCGCGTGCTGGCGACGCGGCCGGCGAAAGCGGAAACCTGACGGCCTGCGCCGCAAATTCCCCGCCGATCAGGTTTCGTCATTCCCGCGAAAGCGCGAATCCAGCGTCCCGGCGCTTTCGACGAAGTCCCGCTGCCGCCACGCCTCGAATACCGCGACGGCGACCGCATTCGACAGATTGAGGCTGCGATTGTCCGGCCGCATCGGCAGGTAGAGCCGCTGTTGCGGTGGAATCGCCTCCAGCACCTCGGCAGGCAGGCCGCGGCTTTCCGGCCCGAACAGCAGGATGTCGCCATCGCGGAATCGGCACTGATCGTAGCGGACGGTGCCGCGCGTCGAGAACGCCAGCCATCGCGCGTGCGGGCGCGCAATGCGCAGCGCGTCGAGCGACGCGTGCCGGCTGACGTTGGCCATCTGGTGATAGTCGAGCCCCGCGCGCCTGACCGATGCGTCATCGAGCTGGAAGCCGAGCGGTTCGATCAGGTGCAGCGCCGCGCCGGTATTCGCGCACAGGCGGATGATGTTGCCGGTGTTCGGCGGAATCTCCGGTTCGTAGAGCGCGACCTCGATCATCGGTTTCAGACGGCCGGCCGTTCGCGGCCGCAGGCCCAGCAGATCTCGAAGTGGACCGGCGAGCGTTCGCCGCATGCGCACGGCCACGAGGCCTGCGCATGGCGGCGATGCTCGTAGCGGCGCAGCAGTTCGCGCGCTTCGTCGCGCTGGCCTTCGTCGTCGAGGACCAGCCGCGGCCAGGCGTCGACCGGCAGCTCGCCGCGCCCGCTCCACAAGCCGGCGCCGAAAATCCGCACGACGATGCCGTGCTCGGCCAGATAGCTGCGCAGGATCTCGGCTTCGATCGGATCGGCGGCGGCGTAAACGGTCTGCATGCCGGCCGATTGTATGGAGTTCTTCGCGTGCGCGGCGCTGCGCCGTGCGTTGACACATCGCAGGGTGCCGCCTACGCTGCCGTTTCGCGGTCGCAAGCTGGAGGGGATTTCATGTCGCGTCTTCATTCGTTCGTCGTCGCTGCCGCCATCACGGTGATGGCCATGGGCAGCGCGCAGGCGCAGGTCACGCAGGACGTCGATACCGCGCCGTCGGCGGTTGCGATGGCGGCGGACCTGCTGGTCGTGCGGCCGCTGGGCCTGGTCGCGACGGTACTTGGCACCGGCTTGTTCGTTCTGCAACTGCCGCTGTCGCTGGTGCAGGGCGAGGCGCCGGTCGATCCGGCGCGCAAGCTGGTGGTCGCGCCGGCCGAGTTCACGTTCAGCCGTCCGCTCGGCGATCTCGAATAGCGCCGGGTTTCCACGCAAAGCTGCAGACGACGACGCCGGCGCTTGCCGGCGTCGTCGTCTGTGCGCGCCGTCAGCGGATCGGCTGGCCGTCGCTATCGAGCACGCGGATGTCGCGGATGCCGAGACTCGGTGCGATCTTGCGGACGGATGCTTCGATCTTCGCGAGATCGCCGACGACGATCCACGTCAACGCCTGCGGATGCACCAGTCGCTGCAGCGCGGCGTTGACCGCGTCCGGATCGAGCGCTTCGAACTTCGGCACGATCTGGTTCCAGTAGTCGTCCGGCAGGCCGTAGCTCAACACCATCGTGTACGAGCCCGCGAGTCCGGCCGCGGTTTCGTTGTCGCCGGGCAGTGACAGCACGAGGCTGTCGCGCGCGAACGCGACTTCGTCCGCCGTCACCGGCTTGTTGTCGAGCGCGTCGTCGAGTTCCTTGCCGATCTGCGTCATCGACTCGCCGGTCTTGTCGGTCTCGACCGGCGCATACGCGACGAACGGCCGCTGCGCCTTGGTGCCGCCGATCGACGCGAACGCGCCGTAGCTCCAGTGCTTGTCCTCGCGCAGGTTTAGGTTGAGCCGCGAGACGAAGTTGCCGCCGAGCGCGGTCGCGCCGAGCTGCATCGCCAGATCGTCGGGATCGGCTTTCGGCGGCGCGAGTTCCGCGGCCATGATCAGCGACTGCTCGGCGCCGGTCTTGTTGACCAGCACGAGCTGCGGCGCATCGGGCAGCGCGACCGTCGCCAGCGCTTTGCGCGGCAGCGGTGTCGCCGGCGCGCGCCAACCGCCGAACTGCTTTTCGAGCAGCGGCTTGATCTCAGCCATCGTCGTATCGCCGACGACCAGCAGCGTCGCGTTGTCGGGGCGCAGCCAGCGCTGATAGAACGCTTTCAGATCGTCGACCTGCAGGCTCGCGACGCTGGCCGTCGTGCCGCTGCCGGAAGCCGGATTCGCATACGGGTGGTGCTCGCCGTACAGCAGCCGCGGATAGATCCGCCGCGCGATGCCGACCGCCTGCGCCTTCTCCTGTTCGATGCCGGCGAGCTGCATCTTCTTCAGCCGCTCGAGTTCATGTGCCGGAAAATTCGGCCGCAGGATCACGTCGGCATACAGCGCGAGGCTCGGTTGCAGTTTGGCCTTCAGCGCATTGAGTTTGACGAACGAGGTATCGAGCGACGAGCCGCTGCTGATGATCGCGCCGAGATCGTCGGCGGCCGCCGCCAGGCCGAGCGCGTCGTATTTGCCGGCACCTTCGTCGAGCATCGCGAACGTCAGCTTCGCGGTGCCGGCCTTGACGCCGGCATCGGCGGCGAAGCCGGCGTCGGCCATCAGGCTGAACTGCACGATCGGCGCTTCGTGCCGTTCGGCGAGCGCGATCTTCAGCCCGTTCGACAGGCTTGCGTGCTGCAGCGGCGGCAGGCGCAGCGCCGGCGGCGTGCCGAGCGCCGGCAGCTGCTTGCGGTCGGCACCGGTCGTCGCCGGCTGGTAGTCGGGGAACGGATCGACCTGCAGCTTGAAGACGCCGTCGGACAGCCACTTCTTCGCGACGTCGCGCACGCCGTTCGTCGTCGCGTCACGGATTTCCTGCAGCTCCTGCGTGTAGCGCTCGGGTGTGCCGCAATAGACCTGGTATTCGGCGAGCTGCGCCGACTTGCCGCCGAAGCCGTCGATCCGTTCGAGCCCGCGGATCGCCGATGCGAACACTGCGGTCTTGACGCGCGCCAGTTCCGCCGCGGTCGGCCCGTCGCGCAGGAAGCGCTGCAGCTCGTCGTCGATCGCGCGCTCGACGGCCGCCGGATCGCCGCCCGGCCTGACGGTCGCGGTGATCGTGAATTGCGAGCCGATCTCGAACGGACCGATGCCGACGTCGACGCTCGTTGCGCTCTGGTCCTGATAGACCAGTCGCTTGTAGAGCCGGCTGTTCTTGCCGTCGCCGAGCACGGCGGCCGCCAGCGACAGCTGGTTGGCGTCCGGATCGCAGAAACCGGGAATGTTCCAGACGTCGTACAGCCGCGCCTGCGGCACGCGGTCCTCGATCGTCGCGCGCCGCGTGCCGTGCATCTTCGCGATCCACGGCCCCTGATGTTCGAGCGGCGGGCCGGACGGGATGTCGCCGAAGTACAGCTCGACTTTCTTTTTGACCGCGTCGGTGTCGACGTCGCCGGCGATCACCAGCGTCGCGTTGGCGGCGCCGTAGTGCTGCCTGAACCACGCCTTGACGTCGTCGAGCGATGCGGCGTTCAGATCCTTTTCCGAACCGATCGAAGTCCACGAATACGGATGTCCGGCCGGATAGGTCTGCCGCGCGATGTAGTCGTCGACCTTGCCGTACGGCTCGTTCTCGCCCTGGCGTTTTTCGTTGAGCACCACGCCGCGCTGTTCGTCGAGACGCGCCTGGTCGATCGCGCCGAGCAGATGGCCCATGCGGTCGGATTCCAGCCACAGCGTGCGGTCGAGCGCGCTGGTCGGCACGTTCTCGAAATAGTTCGTGCGGTCGTACCAGGTCGTGCCGTTCATCTTGGTCGCGCCGGCCGGCTCCAGCGGCCGGAAGAACTCGTCGTTGTAGTGCTCCGAGCCATTGAACATCAGGTGCTCGAACAGATGCGCGAAGCCGTGCAGGCCGTCCGGTTCATCCTTGCTGCCGACGTGGTACCAGACGTTGACCGCGACCACCGGCGCCTTGTGATCCTCGTGGATAATGAGCGTCAGTCCGTTGGACAGGACGAAGCGCTGATACGGGATGCGCAAGTCGGCGAATGCGGATGCGCCGGTGTCGGCGGCGACCGGCGCCGCGACCGCGAGCAGCGAAACCGCCGCGCAGGTGGCCAGGACGAAACGTTT
This sequence comes from Solimonas sp., assembly GCA_035706385.1. Taxonomy (GTDB): domain Bacteria; phylum Pseudomonadota; class Gammaproteobacteria; order Nevskiales; family Nevskiaceae; genus Solimonas. The sequence continues at coordinate 9,554 of DASSVA010000294.1, forward strand.
CATGAAATCCCCCGGAAAGCGGAATGACGCGATGATCGAACAGACGCCCAGGCAGCGCAAAGGTTCCGCAGCGGCGATCTCCGCGGACGGCTGGCTCGCCGGCGCGCGCGTCTGCCGGTCGCCGAATTGCGACGCGCGTCCGGACGTCGACGATGTTTCATTGCTGGTGATCCACAACATCTCGCTGCCGCCGGGCCGGTTCGGCGGGCCGTATATCGACCGGCTCTTCACCAACACGCTCGATCCCGCCGCGCATCCTTATTTCGCGCAGCTGCGCGATCTGCGCGTGTCGGCGCATCTGCTGATCGACCGCCGCGGTCGCGTGACGCAGTACGTGTCGCTGTCGGCGCGCGCGTGGCATGCCGGCGTCTCGCGTTTCGAAGGGCGCGAGCGCTGCAACGATTTCTCGATCGGCATCGAACTGGAAGGCTGCGACGAGCGACCGTTCACGCAGGCGCAATATCGCCGGCTCGTCAACGTGACGCGCGCGCTGCTGCGGGCGTTCCCGCGGCTCGGCATCGATCGCATCACCGGTCATTCCGACATCGCCCCCGGTCGCAAGACCGATCCCGGACCGTATTTCGACTGGGCGCGCTATCGCGCTGCGCTGCGCGCTCCTGCACACTGACAGCCATGACACTGATCGGCATTCTGATCGCGCTGTGCCTGGAGCGCGTGCTCGGACAGGCGTCCGGCTGGGGCCGGCCGGTGATCTTTCTCGCCGTGATGCGCGGCCTGCGCGCGGTGCTGCCGGCCGCGATCTGGACGTCGCCGTTGCTGCCGCTGGCGGTCGTCGCCGCGCCGGTCGCGCTGGTCTGGTGGGCGTGCGGACAGATCTGGAGTCCGTTGTTCGCGCTCGGCGCGTCGGCGCTGGTGTTGCTGCTGTGTCTCGGCCCGCGCGATCTCGCCGAAGACGTGCACGATCTGCTCGCCGCACGTGAAGCCGGCGACATCGCGCGCGTGCAGCAGATCGCGCGCAATCTGCAGCGCGGCCCGCAGCCGGACGAGAGCCATCGCTCGCTGATGGGTACGCTGTTCATCCAGTCGCACGAAAAACTGTTCGGCGTGCTGTTGTTCTTCTTCGTGTTCGGGCCGGCCGGCGCGGTCGCTTACCGGATCGCCTGCCGCTTGCCGCGCCTGATGCGCGAGACCGCGCCGGGCTCGCTGGCGGAAGTGACGGCCGAATGGCTGCACAGCGTGCTGGCATGGCTGCCGGTCCGCATCACGACGGTGCTGTACGGCCTGGCCGGCAGTCTCGACGACGCGATGGCGGCGTGGCGCCGGCTGCTGCGGCAGCCGCAGCACGGCTGGCGCTCGCATACCTGGGCGCTGCTCGCGGAAATTTCGGTCGCGTCGCTGCGCGTCGAGGACGCCGACGGCACGCCCGAGTCGCTCAATCTCGGTGCGGCGCTGCGCGAGGTGCTGCGGATGCAGTGGCGCGCGTTGCTGATCCTGCTTGCGCTGTTCGCGATCTTCGCGACCGGCAGCATGTTCTGATGACGCGATCTTTTTTCGTCGCCGCGCTGCTGCTGACGCAGGCCGCCACGGCGTCGGCCGGCGAACGGATCGTCACGCTGGCGCCGCATCTGGCCGAGCTGGTCTGCGCGGTGCACGCCTGCCGCGATCTGGTCGGCGTGGTCGCGTATACCGATGCGCCCGCCGAAGCGGCGCGCCTGCCGCAGATCGGCAGCGCGGTCGCGATCAATGCCGAGGCGGTGCTGGCGCTGCAGCCGACGCGCGTCCTCGCCTGGGATGGCGGCACGCCGGAAACGACGATCGCGCGTCTGCGCGAACTCGGCCTGCCGGTCGAGCGCATCGCGATCCGCGATCTCGATGCGATCGCGCCGGCGCTCGAACATCTGGGCGCGGAACTTGGCCACGCGGCGGACGGCGAGACCGCCGCCGCCGCGTATCGCCGGCGGCTCGCCGATCTGCGCGACCGCTACCGCGATCGACCGCGACTGCGCGCGTTCTATCAGATCGAAACCGGGCCGGTGTACACGGTCAACGGCGACAGTCCGATCAGCGCGGCGCTCGATCTGTGCGGCGCCGACAACGTGTTCGCGTCGCTGCCGGCGCTGTCGACGATCGTCAGCCCGGAAGCGGTGCTGGCCGCCGATCCCGATGTCGTGGTCCATGCGCGCGACGAAAATCCGCGCGGCATGGCGGCGTTCTGGGCGCGGCTGACGCCGGCGCGCGCCGCGCGCCCGACGCGTCAGGTCGCGGTCGACGCCAATGCGCTGACGCGTCAGTCGCCGCGCGTGCTCGACGGCATCGCCGAGCTTTGCGAGGGTCTCGATCGCGTCAGGCGTGACGCCAGGTGACTTCGCTGCCGCCGTTCGCGCGCGCCAGCAGGCGGCCGATGATGAACATCAGATCGGACAAACGATTCAGATAGCGCAGCGCCGCCGGATTCAGCGGTGTGTCGGTGTGCACGGCCCACAGGCCGCGTTCGGCGCGCCGCGCGATCGCCCGCGCCAGATGCGCCTGTGCCGCCGCCGCACTGCCGCCCGGCAGCACGAATTCCTTGAGCGGCGGCAGATCGGCGTTGAACGCCTCCGCCCAGGCTTCCAGCTGTTCGACGTGGCCGTCGTCGATCGCGACGTGACCGGGCATCGCCAGTTCGCCGCCGACATCGAACAGGCGATGCTGGATCGTGCCGAGCGCCGCGCGAAAGCGCTCCGGCAGTTCGTGCGCGAGCAGCACGCCGAGTTGCGAGTTCAGTTCGTCGAGATCGCCCATCGCGGCGACGCGCGGGTGCGTCTTGGCGACGCGGTCGCCGGTCGCAAGGCCGGTGGTGCCGGCATCGCCGGTGCGGGTGACGATCTTGCTGAGTCGGTGTCCCATTGCTGATTTCCTTGTCGCGGAGCGCGCGAGACTATCGCGGCGTGCCGCGCCGATCGCAAGCTGCGCGTACGCCGCTGCGCTTCGATTGCCGCTGCGGCACAGCTATCATGCGCATCCCTCACCGAGTCCAGACGATGACCCGTCCGCATCTGAGCGCCGCGCTGCAGGCCGCGCGCGCCGCCACCGACATCATCCGCAAGGCGTATCGCGGCAATTTCCACGTCGAGTACAAGGCCGACGCCAGTCCGGTGACCGAAGTCGACGTCGCCGCCGAGCATGCGATCAAGGCCGCGCTCGGCGCCGCGTTTCCGGCCTATGGCTTCTACGGCGAGGAAACCGGCAAGGATCACGCCGATGCGGAAAACCTCTGGCTCGTCGATCCGATCGACGGCACCAAGGCGTTCGTGCGCGGCTATCCGATCTTCTCGGTGCAGATCGCGCTGATGCGGCGCGGCAAGCTGGTGTTCGGCCTGTCGTGCGCGCCGTGCTGGAACGAAGGGCTCGGCGAAGTGGTCTGGGCGGAAGAAGGCGCCGGCGCGTGGCGCGGGCTGCTCGAAACGCCGCTGACCGACTTCGAGCGACTGCAGGTTTCGCAGATCGACCGTCTCGACAAGGCGACGCTGTCGACCGGCAATATCGCGACGCTGGCGGGCTCAAAGCAATGGGCTGAACTCGGGCGCCTGATCCCGCAGCTGCATCGCATCCGCGGCTACGGCGATTTCGTCCATTACCACTACCTCGCCGCCGGCAAGCTCGATGCCGTCGTCGAGTCCGACGTCAACATTCTCGATATCGCCGCGCTCGCGGTGATCGTGCGCGAAGCCGGCGGCCGCTTCAGCGATCTGAACGGCGGCGAGCTGACGCTCGATACGCGCACCGTGCTGGCCAGCAACGGCCGGCTGCACGATGCGTTTTCGGGTCTCGCGCTGCGCTAGTGCGCTAGCGCAGGCTGATGATCTGCCAGCCGCGCGATTCGGCGGTCGCACGCAGTACGTTGTCGGGATCGACCGCGACCGCGCTGTGCGCTTCTTCGAGCAGCGGAATGTCGTTGCGCGAATCGCTGTACGCGGTGATGTGCGTGAACGGCACGGCCTGCGCCGCCAGCCAGTCGCGCAGACGGCGCACCTTGCCGGCCTGGAAGTTCGGAATGCCGTCGATCCGCCCGGTATAACGGCCGTCGCGCTGTTCGGGATCGGTCGCGAGCAGATGCTCGACGCCGAGCAATGCGGCGATCGGTTCGGTGATGAAGCGGCTGGTCGCGCTGGTGATCAGCAGGACGTCGTTCTGCGCGCGATGCCGTTCCAGCAGCGCCGGCGTGCCGCGCGCGACGATCGGCGCAATCCACTCGCGGACGAAGCGCGCGCGCAGCGCCAGCATTTTGTCGATCGGCTGTTCGACGAGCGGCCGCAGGCTGAACGCGGCGTATTCGTGAATGTCGAGCGTGCCGGCCGTGTACAGCCCGTAGAAGCGCTCGTTCTCGCGCGCATAGTGCTCGCGGTCGACGATGCCCTGTTCGACCAGCCAGCGGCCCCAGAGATGATCGCTGTCGTCGGCGAGCAGTGTGTGATCGAGGTCGAAGACGGCGAGGTGGCGCATGGCGGTTCTGGAAAGGGCGTCCCGGCAAAAGGTCGCGAAGAATAACAGCGGGTCCGGTGCCGCGTTGCCGCGCGCGCCGGGCCTGTGAAACAATCGGTTCAAACTTTGCTCATTTGTCGTCCCAAGTGATTGACGCCGATGGTTTTCGCCCGAATGTCGGCATTGTGCTGAGCAATGCCGCGGGACAACTGTTGTGGGCCAAACGCATCGGCCAGCAGGCCTGGCAGTTCCCGCAGGGCGGCATCCAGCGCGGCGAAAAGCCCGAGCAGGCGCTGTTCCGCGAACTCAACGAGGAACTGGGACTGAATCCCGGCGACGTGCAGATTCTCGGCGTCACGTCCGGCTGGCTGCGCTACCGGCTGCCGCAGCGCTATCTGCGTCGTTCGCGCGGCCGCGTCTGCATCGGCCAGAAGCAGAAATGGTTCGCGTTGCGGCTCAAGGCCAGCGAGACGGCGATCCGCTTCGATGCCTGCGACAAGCCGGAATTCGACGGCTGGCGCTGGGTCGATTACTGGCTGCCGCTCGACGAAGTCGTCGATTTCAAACGGGAAGTCTATTCCGCGGCGTTGCGCGAGCTGGCGCCGCTGCTGTCGGTCGCGCGCGCCGATTCCGTGCTGGCCGATTCCGGCGGAGCTTGAGCGGCGGTGAAGTCGTTCCGGGAACGAGAGTTCTGCACAGTTGACAAGAATTCTCATTCATATTTACGATGCAGCCCATGTTCGTTTGCGTCTGCAAGGCTGTTTCCGACCGGCAAATCCGCCGCGCCGTCCGCGATGATGGCGTGACGAGCCTGCGCGAGTTGGCGCGTCTGCATGGTGTCGGCACCTGTTGCGGCAAATGCGTGCCGCAGGCGCGACAGCTGCTCGGTGAAACGCTGGTGACGGCCGATGTCCTGCCGCCGATCGTCGGCGAGCACGTCGCGCGCCAAGCCGCCTGATCCGGCCGCCTGATTCCCTGCGAATAAAAACGTTTCTTGCTTCGCGGCGCATTTCGTCGCCGCTGTTTGTCGATCTCTATACTGGCGCGATCCAGCAAACGGAGATTTGGCATGCGCGGCGATCCCAAGGTTCTCGAGTTTCTCAATCTCGGCCTGAAAAACGAGTTGACGGCGATCAACCAGTATTTCCTGCATGCGCGGATGCTGGGCCACTGGGGTTTCAAGCGGCTCGAAAAGCACGAGTACGACGAATCGATCGACGAGATGAAGCACGCGGACAAGCTGATCGCGCGCATCCTGTTTCTCGAAGGTCTGCCGAACCTCCAGGATCTCGGCAAGCTCTACGTCGGCGAAGACGTCAAGGAAATGCTCGAATGCGACCTCAAGCTGGAAAAGCAGGCGCATCCGCTCTACAAGGACGCGATCGCCTATTGCGAATCGGTCGGTGATTACGTGACGCGTGAACTGTTCGTCGAAATCCAGAAGAGCGAGGAAGAGCACATCGACTGGATCGAGGAACAGCTCGGCCTGATCGAGAAGGTGGGTATCCAGAACTACATGCAGTCGGCGATGGGCGAAGGCGGCGGTTCCTGAAAGCCTGCGCCGCTTCGCAAAAAGCCTCGCTTTCGCGAGGCTTTTTGCTTTCTGCAATCCGCGTCAGAACGGCTTGAGCACGACCAGCAGCACGATCGCCAGCAACAGCACGGTCGGCACTTCGTTCATCATCCGGTAGAACCGTGCCGGTTTCGTGTTGCGCTGTTGCGCGAACGCCCGCACGCGCGTCTTGAGCCAGCCGTGATAGCCGGACAGCACGAGCACGAGCAACAGCTTCGTGTGCAGCCAGCCCGCTTTCATGTAGATCTCCGGGCCGGCGAACAGGGTCGCGAGGCCGAAGATCCAGGTGCCGATCATGCCGATCGTCGTCATCGCGTACAGGCGGCGTTCCATCACGCAGAAGCGCTGATGTTCGTCCGGATGGTTCACGTCGACGTGATAGACGAACAGCCGCGGCAGATAGAACAGGCCGGCGAACCAGGCGATGACGAAGAACAGGTGAAAGGCTTTTAACCAGAGCATGACGGAGCGGATCGGAGAGCGGGACCGCGTTTGCGTTTGCGGCGGATCGGCCTATTATCGCCGCCCCGAAGATTTTACGTCCTGACAGGCTCACCATGATCAAGGTCGGTATTGTCGGCGGCACGGGTTATACCGGCGCCGAACTGTTGCGCTTGTTCGCGCAACACCCGCAGGCGCGCGTCACGGTTCTGACGTCGCGCAAGGAAGCCGGCCGCCGTGCCGATGCGTTGTTTCCGCACCTGCGCGGCCAGTGCGATCTGTGCTTCAGCGAGCCGGATGCAAGCGCGCTGTCTGGCTGCGACGCCGTGTTCTTCGCGACGCCGCACGGCACGGCGATGGCAATGGCGCCGGCGCTGGTCGAGCAGGGCATCAAGATCATCGATCTGTCGGCCGATTTCCGGCTGCGCGATCGCGATATCTTCAAGCGCTGGTACAAGCTCGACCACAGCGCGGCGCCGCTGCTCGGCGAGGCGGTGTATGGCCTGCCGGAACTGCATCGCGAGGCGATCCGCAACGCGCGCGTCGTCGGCAATCCCGGTTGCTATCCGACGGCGGTGCAGCTCGGCTTGTTGCCGCTGCTCGAAGCCGGTGCGATCGAACTCGACGGCATCGTCGCCGACTGCAAGTCCGGCGTCAGCGGCGCCGGTCGTGAAGCGAAGCTGGGCTCGCTGTTCAGCGAAGTCTCGGATTCGTTCAAGGCGTATGGTGTCGCCGGTCATCGCCATCTGCCGGAGATCGAGCAGGGCCTCGCCGATATCGTCCACAAGCCGGTCGGCGTGACATTCGTGCCGCATCTGCTGCCGCTGATCCGCGGCATTCACGCGACGATCTATGCGCGGCTGGCAAAGCCCGATCTCGATCTGCAGCAGCTGTTCGAGCAACGTTACGCGGCCGAACCGTTCGTCGACGTCGCGCCGGCCGGCGATCATCCGGAAACGCGCGGCGTGCGTGGCGCCAATACCTGCCGGATCGCGGTGCACCTCGCGCCCGACCGCAAAACGGTGATCGTGCTGTCGGTGATCGACAATCTGGTCAAGGGCGCATCCGGCCAGGCGTTGCAAAACTTCAATCTGATGTTCGGACTCGACGAGCGTGCCGGCTTGCAGGCGCTGCCGCTCGCGCCGTAGCGTCGACGCGCGACGATGCAGCACAAGATCGTCATTCGCCGGCATCGGCCGTGGCTGAAGCCGGCGTTGATCGCCGCGATCACCGGCGCGCTGGCGCTCGGTGCCTGGGCGCTGTACAGCTTCACGCGCGCGACGACCGTCAGCGATTTCGCCCGGACGCAGACGGAAGTGGAGCGGCTGCGCGCCGATCGTCGCCAGCTCTCGCACGATCTGCGCGCCGCGCGCAACCAGATCGAACAGCTCAAGGCGCAAGTCGCCTACACCAGACGGTCGACTGAAATCGATAGCCAGGCGTGCGATACGGTGCAAAAGTCGTTGACCGACCTGCAGGCGGAAACCTCGGAGCTGCGCGAACAGGTGGCGTTCTATCGCGGGATCGCGGCGCCGGATCAGGCGCGTGCCGGCGTCCGCGTGCAGGAAATCCATCTGACGAAAGTCGCCGGCGCGAAGAACAGCTATCGCTTCTTTCTGACGCTGATTCAGTCCGTTCGCCAGGAAAAGCGCGTCGGCGGGCGCATCGAGATGGCCATCGCCGGGCGCAGCGGCAATACGGTGCGCAAGCTGGCGCTGAGCGACCTCGCCCCTGACGCCGCCCGGAATCTGCTATTTTCGTTGAAGTACTTCGAGGAATTCAGCGGTCAGTTCCAGTTGCCCGAGGGCTTCGTGCCGCAGCGGGTCGTCGTCAGCCTGATTCCCTCATCGGACGGCGCGCCGCAAACCGAAGAAGGTTTCGAATGGCAACGTATCATCGACCACGGGGTGGAAAATCATGAAGTTCGGCAATAACGTGACGAAGGGCGCAACGGCGAGCACCAGCGTGGATACCCTGATCGGGCGACAGACGGAAGTTCTTGGCGATGTCCGCTTTGCCGGCGGACTGCATGTCGACGGCAAGATCAAGGGCAAGGTGCTGACCGCGGGTGAGAAGTCTTCGTCGCTGTCGGTCAGCGAGAGCGGTGCTATTGAAGGCGACGTGCGCGTGCCCCATATCGTGCTGAACGGCACGGTGATCGGCGACGTTCACGCGTCGGAGAAGATCACGCTGGCGGCGAAGGCGCGCGTGGTCGGCAACGTGTATTACAAGATCATCGAAATGGAAGGCGGCGCGCAGGTCAACGGACAGTTGGTGCACGAAGCCAATGCTGCGCCGGCGCAGGCAACGGACCTTGCGTCCGGTGACGGCGAGTTCGATGAGCTGAGCGAGGCCCGGCGCGTGAAGGGCTTCACCAACGGATAAGCGTCATGGCGGATGTCGAGACAATCGAGGAAGAATCGGCGGTGATCTTCACCGCGGCGGCGGCCGACAAGGTCCGTGAACTGCTGGACGACGAAGACGATCGCGAGCAGAAGTTGCGCGTGTTCGTCACCGGCGGCGGCTGCTCGGGATTCCAGTACGGCTTCAAGTTCGACAAGAATCAGGAAGAAGACGACACCGTCGTGGTTCGCAACGGCGTCACGCTGCTGGTTGATCCGATGAGCGTGCAGTACCTGATGGGCGCCGAGATCGATTACAAGGAAAGTGTCGAAGGCGCGCAATTCGTCATCCGCAATCCGAACGCGTCGACGACCTGCGGTTGCGGCAACTCGTTTTCGGTCTGAACGCCCCCGGCTAAGGGCCGTAAACACCGCCGAGAATGGCCGGACGATCGGCGCCGGTGACGGCCGGTAGATTGCCGGGCTGTCCGTGCACGGTCCGCCACGCCAGCCACGCGAAAGCGCTGGCCTCCACCCAGGCCGGATCGACGCCCAGATCGAGCGTGGTCCGCACGCGTATCGAGGCAAGCCGCTCGCCCAGGCGCGCCATCATGCGGGCATTGCGGGTACCGCCGCCGCAGACGAACAGATCGACGTCTTTGCGCGCCGCCAGCGTCTCGATCTGGCCGGCGATGCTTTCGACGGTCAATTCGAGCAGCGTGCGCTGAACGTCACGGGCGTTACAGTCGGCGAGGCCTGCGTAGCGGCCGCGCAGCCAGGTCAGGTTGAAATGATCGCGCCCGGTGCTTTTCGGCACCGTCGCGGCGAAATGCGGGTCCGACAGGCAGGCCGATAGCAGCGGCGCGAGAACCTCGCCGGATGCCGCCCATAAACCGTCGTGGTCGTAGGTTTCGCCTTTGCAGTGCTGGATCCAGTCGTCGAGCAGCGCGTTGCCCGGCCCGGTATCGAAGCCGGTCACCGCTTCGGCGCGCTGGTCCGGCAGGATCGTGAGGTTGGCGATGCCGCCGATGTTGAGCACGATTCGCGGCGTATGCGGCGCCGCGAACACCGCATGATGGAATGCCGGGACCAGCGGCGCGCCCTGACCGCCGCGCGCCATGTCGGCGCGCCGGAAGTCGGCGACGGTGCGAATGCCGGTCTGCGCGGCGATGCGGTTCGGATCGCCGAGTTGCACACTGGTGCCGATCGCGCGCGGGTCGTGAAACAGGGTCTGGCCGTGTGAGCCGATCGCGGTGATCGCCGTCGATGGCAAGCGCAATTCGCGCAACAGGTGGCTGGCGGCCTGTGCGAAGCAATCGCCAACGGCGGTATCGAGGCGCGCGACATCGCGCAGCGTCAGCGGACGATCCGGATCCCGTTGCAATGCCAGCAACTCGCTGCGCAGAACGCCGGGGTAAGACATGCTGCGGCCGCCGAGCAGGCCTTTCGGGCGGCCGTCATCGTCGAATTCGCAGGCAACGGCATCGATCGAGTCGATGCTGGTCCCCGACATCAACCCGATACAGAGGATGCGAGGCCCCACGCGATCGGTCAGTCGTGCAATGCGGGTGGCGGGATGGTGGCGGCGTCCGGGTTCGCCATCGCCGTGCGCGAGTTCGAGGCCGCGTCGAGGCGGGCGAGCACGTCGGCATTCGCCGCGCGCCAGCTGGCGACGACGCTGCGCGGCAACGGATTGGCGCGCGGCAGCGCGACCGTCACCGGGTTCTGATGGACGCCATTGATGCGGAATTCGTAGTGCAGATGCGGGCCGGTCGCAAGGCCGGTCATGCCGACGTAGGCGATGACCTGTCCCTGGCGGACGTGGGCGCCGACCTTCAAGCCCTTGCGGAAGCGCGACAGGTGTCCGTACAACGTCGAGTACTTGCGTCCGTGGCGGATGACGACGACGTTGCCGTAACCGTGCTTGACGCCGGCGAAGTCGATGATGCCGTCGCCGGTCGCCTTGACGGGCGTGCCGATCGGCGCCGCATAGTCGACGCCCTTGTGAGCGCGAATGACGTTGAGGATCGGATGCCGGCGGCCGGTGGTGAAGCCCGAGCTGATGCGCGTGAACGCAACCGGCGTGCGGATGAAGGCTTTGCGCAGCGAGTTGCCGTCAGGCGTGTAGTACGTGGCGTTGCCGTCCGCATCGACGTAGCGCATCGCGCGATACGTGTGTCCCTGATTGATGAATTCGGCGGCGACGATGTCGCCGTCCTTCAATTTCTTGCCGTCCTTGTACAGCTGATCGTAGACGACCGAGAAGCGATCGCCGTCGCGCAGATCGAGCGCGAAGTCGATGTCGTAACCGAAGATGTCGGCCATTTCCATGACCAGACGATTGGAAAGACCGGCCTTCTGCGCGGCGGCAAACAGCGAGCTGGTGATGGTGCCGGTCAACTGCGTCGGGCGGCGTTCGATCTCGGCTTCGATCGTCACCGCATCGAAGCCGGAATCGCTGCGGCGAACCTGCAGCGTGTGCGTGTCGTCGATCTCGTAATTCAGTTCGTCGAGATCGTCGTCATCGGTCTTGCGCAGACTGATCTTCTCGCCGGGGCGCAGGGTTTTCAGTTGCGAGGCGTCGCCGCCGAGATTGGCGATCGCCATCGCGTCGGAAAAGCCGAGGCCTTCGCTCGCGAAAATATCTGAAAGCGTCTGCCCGGGACGCACGATGACCGTCGTCCACTCGCTCGGCGCGGGCGCGGCGAGCGCATCGTCGGCCGTGGCACCTTGCACGGCGGCGTCGAAGGCATTCTCCGTCGTCGGCGTGAATGCCGATGCCACTTCATTGCCGGCCGCATCCTGCAGCGCGTTATGACGGGTGGCGATACCCTCCCGCATCGCGACGACCGACAGGACCGTCATGCAAGCGGTGGCGAGCCATACGGAGCGGCGGGCCGAACGGCGGGGCGCCAGTTCGGCTGGGCTATAATCAATCTTCATCTTCTCAACCCGAAAAGACGATATCAGGCCACGCTGTTCCGCATGGTCCGGCCGGCAGTGCCGCCGCTCTATCGTCGTACTGAATTTTGTGTGCCGCTGGAAGGCGGTAAGGAAACATAGTTTCCCAGCCATTGCAAGCGTCGCGCGACTGCTCTTTTTTCCATCCGCTTTCCCCAGCCTCCCGCCCGTCCATGGACTTCACCGAACTCGAACGCGGTACCGATGAAATCATTCCGGCCGAGGAATTTCGTGCCAGGGTTGCCCAGGCACGCACAGAGGGACGTCGCCTGCGTGTGAAGGCCGGATTCGATCCGACGGCGAAGGATCTGCATCTGGGCCACACGCTGCTGCTGAACAAATTGCGCGCCTTTCAGGAAGAAGGTCACGAGGCGGTTTTCCTGATCGGCGATTTCACCGGCATGATCGGCGATCCGACCGGCAAGAACGAAACGCGCAAACCGTTGACCCGCGAGCAAGTCGAGGAAAACGCTCGGACTTATCGGGAGCAGGTGTTCAAGATCCTCGATCCCGACAAGACCACGATCGAGTTCAATTCGCGTTGGCTCGACGAGCTCGGCGCCGAGGGCATGATCCGGCTGTCGGCGCAGTACACCGTGGCGCGGATGCTCGAGCGCGACGACTTCGCCAAGCGCTATGCCGGGGGCTTGCCGATCGCGGTCCACGAATTCCTCTATCCGTTGCTGCAGGGCTATGACTCCGTCGCCCTGGAGGCCGACGTCGAACTCGGTGGAACCGATCAGAAATTCAATTTGCTGGTGGGACGCCATCTGCAATCCGCGGCCGGGCAGAAGCCGCAATGCATCCTCACCGTGCCGATTCTCGAAGGCACGGACGGCGTGCAGAAGATGTCGAAGAGCCTTGGCAATTACATCGGTGTCAACGATGCGCCCGGCGAGATGTTCGGCAAGCTCATGTCGATATCCGACACCTTGATGTGGCGCTATTACGACCTGCTGTCGTTTCGCCCGCTCGCCGAGATCGCCCGGTTGCGCGCGTCGGTTGCGGACGGCGCCAATCCGCGCGACATCAAGATGCAGCTTGGCGTCGAGATCGTCGGCCGTTTCCACGGTACGCAGTCCGCGGATGCGGCGCGCGATGCCTTTGTCGCGCAGTTCTCGCGTGGTGCATTGCCCGACGATATTCCGCAAATCCGCATCGCGATCACCGCTGGTGCGGGGCTGACGATCGCACGTGCGCTCAAGGAGGCGGGCCTGGTCGCAAGCAATGCCGAGGGCCATCGCATGATCGAGCAGCGCGCGGTGAAGGTCGATCAGCAGCGGATCGAAGATCGGGGGCTGCTGTTGAGGCCGGGTCAGCAATACCTGCTGCAGGTCGGCTCCCGGCGCTACGCGCGCGTCGAACCCGTGGAGGGCAGCACTGACGAAGGCTGATGCCGCATTTCACCGTTTCGAACGCGCCGCGAGTCATGACGCTGCGCGGCGCGGCCAAAAAATCACCTAAATTTGGCGAAAAATCAAGCAATTCCAGCGCGAGGCCACTCCGTGAAAGCGTCATGTTCAAACTAAAAAACGTTTCAATTCATGAGCTTGATAAACGGCCTGCAAAAAGTCGTTGACCCGCTTCTGAAAACCCCTATTATTCGCCTCCCCGCTGCACGGCGCCGACGCAAAAAAGCGAAGCCCAAGCAGCCCGATCTTTAAGAACAAGCAAGTGATTTGTGTGGGTGCTCCCGTGTGCGTGGCGAAGCCAACGCAACATGAGAGTATCAACGTAAGCCAATTTATTTTGAGCGAGCGAAGATCACTCTTCGATGCCGAAGACGTTTAGCCACGTCGAGGCATTTTTGGATCATAGCTTTACACCTTTAAAGTGGAGAGTTTGATCCTGGCTCAGATTGAACGCTGGCGGCATGCCTAACACATGCAAGTCGCGCGGACAGTAGCAATACTGTTAGCGGCGGACGGGTGAGGAATACGTAGGAATTTGCCTCAGA
>DASSVA010000295.1:0-7648 GCA_035706385.1 Solimonas sp.
CAGGTGAAGCTGAACAGCGTGTCGTTCCAGTGCCGTACCGACAGTATGGTCTCGGTGGCGAGAGCAACCATTTTGAAGCGATCCTGGATCAGTGAGGCCGAAAGGGGCGGCGAAGTTTAAGGAAAAACCCCTGCTGCCGCACTCATGCGGACGGATGACACCGCCACAAGAAACAAATGCTTCTAACGATATGCCGCGCCGGGCCACCGCCGGCGCGGCTCGCCTTTCAGGTCGCGTCCGGCAGCGTGATGTTCATTTCCAGCACTTCCAGGCCGTCTTCGCGCTGGACGTTGATCTGCACGGCGTTGTCCGGCACTTTCACGTACTTGCGCACCACACTGAGCAGTTCCTCGCGCAGTTTCGGCAGGTAGACCGGACCGTTGGCGCGGCCGTCGCGCTGGTGGGCGACGACCAGCTGCAGCCGCTCCTTGGCGACCGAGGCGGTGCTTTTCGGCTGTTCGCCGCGGAAAAACTTGAGCCAATCCATCTTCAGGCCCCGAACATGCGGCCGAGAAAGCCCTTCTTCTCGGCGGTGATGAAGCGATGCGGGCGGTCTTCGCCGAGGAAGCGCGCGACCAGATCGTCGTAGGCGCGGCCGGCGTCGGCGTCCGGATTGGCGATCACCGGCGAACCGGCATTCGACGAGGTCAGCACCGCCGGCGATTCCGGAATGACGCCGAGCATCGGGATCGCGAGGATTTCCTTGACGTCGTCGACCGACAGCATCTCGCCCTTGGCGACGCGCGCCGGGTTGTAGCGTGTCAGCACCAGATGCTCCTTGACGCGGCCCTCGCCCTTCTCGACTTTCCGGGTCTTGCTCGACAGCAGGCCGAGCACGCGGTCGGAGTCGCGCACGCTGGAGACTTCCGGGTTGGTGACGACCAGCGCCTCGTCGGCGAAATACATCGCCAGATGCGCGCCGCGCTCGATGCCGGCCGGCGAGTCGCAGACGATGTAGTCGAATTCCTTCGCCAACTCGGTCAGCACGCGCTCGACGCCGGCTTCGCTGAGCGCGTCCTTGTCGCGCGTCTGGCTGGCGGCGAGGATGTAGAGGTTCTCGTTGGCCTTGTCCTTGATCAGCGCCTGGCGCAGGTTGGCCTCGCCGTTGATGACGTTGACGAAGTCGAACACAACGCGCCGTTCGCAGCCCATGATCAGGTCGAGATTGCGCAAGCCGACGTCGAAGTCGATGACGACGGTCTTGTGGCCGCGCATCGCCAGGCCCGTGGAAAACGAGGCGCTGGTCGTGGTCTTGCCCACACCGCCCTTGCCGGAAGTCACTACGACGATTTTTGCCACGGATTTTCCTTGAGTCCGAATGCGGGATCGCCGGCTGGCTCACCAGTCCAGGCGTTCGATCTTTAGTTTGCCATCGGCCAGCACGACCTGCGCGGGCTTGCCGCGCAGATCGCCCTGCATCTGTTCGGCGACCGCGTAAACGCCGGCGATCGCGACCAGCTCGGCCTCGAAACGGCGGCAGAAGATGCGCGCCGTGGTTTCGCCGCGCGCACCGGCGATCGCCCGGCCGCGCAGCGCGCCGTAGATATGCACGCAGCCGTCGGCGACGACTTCCGCGCCCGGGCTGACCGTGGTGGTGACGACCAGATCGCCGTCGGCGATATAGATCTGCTGGCCGGAACGAACCGGATCGCCGACGATGCGCGTCGCCGTGCGGCCGGCGACCGACGACGGTGTCGCGGGCTTCGCCGCGGGCACGGTTTCAACCGGCGTCGCGGACGCGGCCGGCAGCGGCCGCGATTTGCCGGACGCTTCCGGCGGCAGGATCGCCAGCCCCCAGTTGCGCGCGGCATCGGTCAGCGGACCGTCGACGACGCCGAGCGGCTGCATGCCGACCTCGCGCAGCGCCGCCAGCACGCCGCCGAGATCGACGGCCGCGTCGGCTTCGAGGACGATCGGCATGCCCTGCACGGCCTGCGGCATCTGCCGCGCGAAATCGCGCAACTGGGCGGTAATGGCGGCGAGATCGGGATCGACGACACGGGCGCGCGTCAGCGACAACATCCGGCCTTTGAATTCCAGCGCTTGTTTTGTCGTCATGGGGGCGGATCGGTTCACGAAATTTTACACGGTTCGCCCGGCTGCGACGGCGCGCGGCACATCCGTTCATGTCCGGGCGCGAAACGGCCTTTGCAGGCCGCGATGCATCGGTCATCATGCGGGTCCGCTCGTGGCGGCGCGAAGCTTGCATCGATTCACGTCGCCCATACGTTCTCCGTCACGCCCATTCCCGCTGTCGCGTCCATGCGCCTGCCACCCCTCAACGCGCTTCGAGCCTTCGAAGCGGCGGCCCGCCACAGCAGCGTCCACAAGGCGGCGCAGGAACTGCACGTCACGCCGGCGGCGATCAGCCATCAGGTCAAGGGGCTCGAAGAATATCTCGGCGTGATGCTGTTCAAGCGCATGCCGCGGCGGATCACGCTGACGCCGGCCGGCGAGGCCTGCCTGCCGAAGCTGACCGCGGCGTTCGACCAGCTCGCCGAAGCGGTTGCCGCCGCGCAGCAGCTCGCGCACGCCGGTCGCATCATCGTCACCGTGCCGCCGGCGCTGGCGACCAAATGGCTGATTCCGAAGCTCGCGCATTTCCGCGACCGGCACGCCGACGTCGACCTGCGCATCTCGGCGCGCCAGTCGCTGGTCGACCGCTCGCGCGGCGAGCACGATCAGCCGGGCAACCTGCTCGACGGCGGCGATGTCGCGATCCGCTTCGGCGACGGTGATTATCCCGGCTACGTGACCGACAAGCTGTTCACGTCGTATTCGCTGCCGATGTGCAGCCCGCGCCTGCTCGAAGGACCGAACGCGCTGCGCACGCCGGACGATCTGCGCCATCACACGCTGCTGCATTACGAAAGCGACATCGCGATGATGGACGTCGGCCGGCCGAACTGGGTGTCGTGGCTGAAAGCGGCCGGCGTGCGCGGCGTCAACACGCGCCGCGGACCGATGTTCAATCACGTCACGCTGGCGATGCAGGCCGCCGCCGACGGCCTCGGCGTGGTGCTCGGCATCCCGATCATGGCGAGCGAGGAAATCGCCGAAGGCAGCCTCGTCGCGCCGTTCTCGCTGAGCCTGCCGACCGGCGCTTCGTACTATCTGGTGCGCGCCGCCGGCGCCGAGCGCGAGCCGTCGATCAAGGCGTTCTGCGACTGGATCCTGTCCGAAGCCCACAGCGAACCGTGGGCCGAACCGCAACCGTCGGCCGACGACGGCGGCTAGCTCGCCGGCCGCACGATCTTCGCATCGAGGTTCTGCTTGACCTCGCGCGCATCGAACGCCTGCGGATTGTCGTCCGGTTTTTTGCCCTTGTAGGCGACGATCTCGGCCTGCGCGCTGTATTCGACCTTGTCGCCGCCGGTGCTGGTGCCGACGCCGAGACCGAGCCCCGAATGCGAGCCGAAGCCGAAGCCGCCGAGCCCGAGACTCAGGCCCGAGCCGGCCTTGCCGTTCGCGCTGGTCGAGCTTTGCGTGACGATGAAATAGTCGTTGCCGCTGTTCAGCGTCAACTCCGCGGCGTGATAGAGCAGATAGTTCTCGACCGTCTGCCGCGGCGTCGCCGTACTGCCGGTGAAGCTGACGCGGAAGCGGTTGGCCTCGATGCGCTGGTCCTGATAACCGTAGCCGTCATGGCTCGGCTGGTACGGTGTCACCGTCGCACAGCCGGCCAGCATGACGGACGCCAGTACTCCCGCACGGCTCAGGCTCTTCATGACAGCGCTCCTCGACCCACCTTCAGTCCGGCGAATATAGACGGCCGTGCACCATCGTGCAGCGCGGCCGCTTCAAGATGAACGCTCAGCCGGCGACCGGCGTGCAAACCCGCCGCGTCGTCACTTCTTCCTGCGCGTTCTTGTCGTTGTAGTGCTTGCCGACCGCCGCGCCGCCGACCGCGCCGGCGCCGGTCGCGATGTCCTTGCCGTGACCGCCGCCGAACTGGTGGCCGACGACGCCACCGGCGATCGCACCGATCACCGGCGCCGCGATCGGGTGATCGCCCTTCTTCGTCACGACCTGCTCGTCATGGCATTCGACGCGCTGGCCGTCGGCGTTGGTGTAGACATCGGCGAATGCCGGCGCCGCCAGCGTCGTCGCGGCAGCGGCCGCCCACAACAGGCTTCGCATTTCCATGATCGTCTCCTGACCATCGATGAATCTCCACGGTAGGCGCGACGACTGAATTGCCTGTGAATCGTGCGGCGCTCAGTCCGGCTTCAGGCGCTTGAGCTCATGCAGCGAATCGATCGGGCACTGGTCGGTGAAGCCGATGTCGCGGACGATCAGCTTGTCGAATTTCGTGACGCGATCGACGGTCGCGGTGAAGCCGATCGTCGTCGCGGTCGCGACGCCGTTGCAGGCCGTGGCGACGCTGACCAGATAATCGCGCGACGGTCCGGAATTGAAGACCACATGCTGATCGTCGATGCGGCTCCAGCCGTCGATGTTCCAGCGCTCGACGTGGTCGACTTCCTTGCCGAGCTTGTAGCCGTGCGCGGCGAGCTTCTGCTCCAGCGTCTGCGGCTGCCGGACCGCCGGCTTCGACGCGCATGCGGCGAGCGCCACGACCAGCACGAAAATCCAGATGCGCTTCATGGCGCGTTCTCCTTCGGCATGCCCGGCTGTTTCGACCGCGCGACGATCTCGCCGCGGATCGCGCGCAGCTTGTCCTTGACGGTCTGCTCGCCGTCCGGACCAAGGCGGATCAGCGTCTTCTGACCGAACGACAGCGATTCGAGCTGCGGATCGGCGAACTTGTACATCACGTTCGGCCGCACGAGCTTGACCGGCTGCGAGACGATCGGCGTCGCCAGCAGATGGTCGATGACATGCAGCAGCCGCGTATTGAAATAGCGGCCGCCGTAGCCGAGCTCCTCGTACGCACGCTGGAACAGCGGGTAGTAGCGGAAATAGAACGCGACGAACTTCTTGACGTCGACCGCCGCGACGACCGCCAGATAATCGTCGTAGCGCTTCGCGTTCGCCGGATCGAGCACGAGATCCTGGTCGTCGTCGGCAACCTGCGGCCAGCCCGGCACGCGTTTGATCGGCCGCTGCGCGACCGGCAAGCCGTCGCGATCGAGGCTGTTGATGAACGCGACCCAGCGACGAATGATCTGCGTCGGAATCAGCAGCGATTCGACCGGCGCGGGTCCGGCCAGCGTCTCGAGTTCGCCGCGCACGGCGTCGTCACTGTCGGCGAGCGCCGGCATCGCCGGCACCGCGCCGCCGTCGTCCGCCGCCGGTTCCGGCACGCGGTATTCCGGTTCGGCCGGCGCGGCTGCGGCTGGCGCGGCGTTCGTCGCGACAGCCGGCGCGGCCGTTTCGACCGGGGCGTCCGACGGCGGTCCGTAGTGATACCAGGCGATGACAGCGATGCCGGCGAGCACCAGCGCACCGACGAAAAAACCGATGACCTTGTTCATCGTTGTCGCTCCCGCAGCGGTTCGGTCGCGACAGTTTCCCATGCTTCGCAAACGCGCGTCGCCCCGGGCGCGCACGCACCTCCCCCGCACGGATGAGTCCGGCCGCTGCCGCCTCTGTTAAAACCTTCGGCCACACCGGGCCGCTGTGCCGCCCGCGCCACCGACTGCCAAGGACCGCCCGTGACCGCCGCAACGCAAACGCTCGAACCGCGTCAAACCCCGACGATCCGCGGCCTGCCGCTGGTCGGCAGCCTGTTCGGCATGGTCAAGGGGCCGGCGCAGTTCTTCGTCGACTGCTATCGCCGGTACGGCCCGGTCGTGCGGCTCAGCATCCTCGGCCAGAAATACGTGCTGATCGCCGGCGTCGAGGCGGCGACGTTCATGGGCACGCGCGAAGGCAAGGAATGCCTGCGTTCGAAGGAGTTCTGGGAAGGCCTGGTCGCCGAATACGGCGCGACGCGCACGCTGACCGGCACCGACGGCGAAGCGCACAAGCAGCTGCGCGACGTGATGCGCAGGGGCTATTCCAAGGAATCGATCAAGGGCCGCTACAACGAGCTGATCGAAATCACCGATCGCTGCTTCGCGCGCGACTGGAAAGTCGGCAGCAAGGTGCCGGTCGTCGAAGGCATGCAGTACATGGTCGTCGACCAGCTCGGCACGATCCTGACCGGCGCCGCGCCGCTCGAATACGTCAAGGACATCCGCACGACGATCCTGCACATCCTCAACATCCTGGTGACGCGCCAGCGGCCGAAGTTCCTGCTCAAGCGGCCGGTCTACAAGAACGCCAAGGCGCGCGTGTTCGAGCTCGGACGACAGATGATCGCCGACTCCAAGGCGCGCTACGCGACGACCCAGCCGGACGACCGCAATCTGATCGACGACATCATGGCCGCGCACATCGAGACGCCGGACGTGATGCCGGCGAGCGACCTGATCGTCTCGCTGACCGGTCCGTACGTCGCCGGCCTCGACACCGTCGCCAACACCACCGCCGCGATCACCTACACGGTGCTCAAGCATCCGGACGTGCTGAAGCGCGTGCATGAGGAAGTCGATGCGCTGTTCGCCGGCGGCCCGATCGAGGAAGACGATCTGCTCAAGCGGATTCCGTCGCTGCAGGGCGCGATCATGGAAACGATGCGCCTGTATCCGATCGCCGTCGCGCAGATGCGCACCGCGACCAGGGACTTCGTGTTCGAAGGCCATCAGATATTTGAAGGCGAAATGATCTACGTCGGCACCTCGGTGCCGCATTTCATGGGCGAGTACTGGCCGCAGCCCGAGAAGTTCGACATCGACCGCTATGCCAAACCGCGCGCCGAGCACATGCAGCCCGGCGTCTATTCGCCGTACGGCCGCGGTCCGCACACCTGCCTCGGCAAGAGCCTCGCCGAAGTGCAGATCGCGCTGTCGATGGCGCGGCTGTTCTACAAGCTCGATCTCGAACTCGAATCGCCGGACTACGTGCTGAAAACCAAGACCGCGCCGACGCCGGGGCCGGCGATGGACTTCAAGGTGCGCGTGAAAGGGCTTCGCCACTGATTCGCGTGCGCGACGCGGCCTTGCCGCGTCGCCGTTCGGCACGCGCCCGGCGGCGTTTGCGCGCGCCGCCGCGGCGGCCGCGCACCTCGATCCACAGATACAGCACGATCGCGATCGCCAGCGGGCCGAAGTAATAGAACACGCGGAACGCCAGCAGCGCGGCGATCAGCCGGTGCTGCGCGATTCCGCCGCCGAGCAGCGCGAGAAACACCGCTTCGAGCACGCCGAGGCCGCCCGGCACATGCGTCATCGCACCGGCGACACTGCTCAGCAGGAATACCGCGAGCACGCTGCCGAAGCTGACCGAGTCCGGCAGCAGGATCCAGATCGTCGCGGCGATCGCCGCCCAGTTCAGCGACGAAGCAACAACCTGGCCGAGCGCCATGCGCAGCGACGGCAGGTGGAAATCGGTGCCGCGGAACGTCCAGGTCCGGCCATGTGAAACGGCGCAGGCGACGAGATAGCCGGCGACCAGCAGCAGCATGCCGCCGCCGAGCAGCTGCAAGCCGAGCGTGCCGAGTTCCCAGCCTTCCGGCAGCGTCACGCAGCGGCCGATGAAGACGATGCCGCCGAGCAGCAGGTAGCCGCTCCAGTTCGTCACCATGCTGGTCGCGACGATGCGCGCGATGTTCTTCGCGTCGACGCCGGAGCGCGAGTACAGC
>DASSVA010000296.1:0-11175 GCA_035706385.1 Solimonas sp.
AAGTGCCTGGTCTTCATGTCCGGCTTCATCCTGCTGCGCGCGTCGCTGCCGCGGCCGCGCTACGACCAGATGATGGCGGCCGGCTGGAAGGTCTGCCTGCCGCTGAGCCTGATCAATTTGCTGGGAACGGCGGCGGTCATCGTCGCGCGTTCGCAAGGAGCCTGAAATGGCTTATCTCGCTTCCGAAAAGCGCACGTGGTGGCAGCAGATCAAGGCGCTGCTGTGGGGCGTCTACACGCAATTGCGCACGATCGTCCTGATCTTTTCGCATACGTTCCGCAAGCGCGACGTCATTCCGTATCCGGAAGTGAAACCGTATCTGCCGCCGCGTTATCGCGGCCGCATCGTGCTGACGCGCGATCCGGACGGCGAGGAGCGCTGCGTCGCGTGCAATCTGTGCGCGGTCGCATGTCCGGTCGGCTGCATCTCGCTGCAGAAAGCCGAGAAGCCGGACGACGGCCGCTGGTATCCGGAGTGGTTCCGCATCAACTTCTCGCGCTGCATTTTCTGCGGCCTGTGCGAGGAAGCGTGCCCGACGACGGCGATCCAGCTGACGCCGGATTTCGAACTCGCCGAATACAAGCGCCAGAGCCTGGTCTACGAAAAGGAAGACCTGCTGATCAGCGGCACCGGCAAATATCCGGACTACAACTTCTACCGCGTTGCCGGCATGTCGATCGCCGGCAAGCCGAAGGGCGCCGCCGCGAATGAAGCGGCGCCGGTCGACGTCAAGGGACTGCTGCCATGACGTTCTTCTTCTATCTCGCCGCGGCGGTCGCCGTGCTCGCGACGCTGCTGGTGATCTTCGGCCGCAACCCGGTGCACGCGCTGCTCAATCTGGTCGTGTCGCTGCTCGCGGTCGCCGGCATGTTCTTCATGCTCGGCGCGCCGTTCGCCGGCGCGCTGGAGATCATCGTCTACGCCGGCGCGATCATGGTGCTGTTCGTGTTCGTCGTGATGATGCTGAACCTCGGCGCGGAGACGACCGATCAGGAGCGTCGCTGGCTGACGCCGAAGACCTGGTTCGCGCCGGCGGTCCTCGCCGGCCTGCTGCTGGTCGGCCTGCTTCATGTGCTGCTCGGCGGCGCCACGCACGCCGCGGCGCTGGCGACGGTCGATGCCCGGCAGGTCGGCGCGCATCTGTTCGGTCCGTATCTGCTCGCGGTCGAACTCGCGTCGATGCTGCTGCTCGCGGCGCTGGTCGCCGCCTATCATCTCGGCCGCCACGACTAGGACCGGACTATGGAAACGACAAGCCTGGTCGGCATCCCGATGGAACATGGACTGGCGGTCGCCGGCATCCTGTTCGCGCTCGGTCTCGCCGGCGTGATGATGCGGCGCGACATCCTGTTCCTGCTGATGTCGCTCGAAGTGATGATGAATGCGACGGCGCTCGCGTTCGTCGTCGCCGGCAGCCGCTGGCAGCAGCCGGACGGCCAGATCATGTTCATCCTCGTGCTGTCGCTGGCCGCGTCGGAAGCGTCCGTCGGCCTCGCGATCCTGATCCAGCTGCACCGGCGCTTCCGCACGCTGGATGTCGATTCCGCCAGTGAGATGAGAGGCTGATGACGATGAATCTGCTCTTCCTCGTCTTCACGTTCCCGCTGCTCGGCTTCCTGACGCTGGCGCTCGGCCGCACGCGCATTTCCGAAAATGCCGCGGCGGTGATCGGCGTCGGCACGGTCGGCGCGTCGGCGCTGCTGACCGCGATCATCGGCTGGCAGTTCTACCAGCTGCCGACCGGCGCGTCGTACACGCAATTGATGTGGACGTGGATGGACGTCGACGGCTTCGCGCCGCGTTTCGCGCTGCGGCTCGATCAGTTGTCGATGCTGATGATGTTCGTCATCACCGGCGTCGGCTTCTTCATCCATCTGTTCGCGTCGTGGTACATGCGCGGCGACGAGGCGTATCCGCGCTTCTTCGCGTACATGAACCTGTTCGTCGCGGCGATGCTGTTCCTCGTGCTCGGCGACAACCTGCTGTTCCTGTACTTCGGCTGGGAAGGCGTGGGCCTCGCCTCGTATCTGCTGATCGGCTTCTGGTACAAGGACGCGGCCAACGGCGCCGCCGCGCGCAAGGCGTTCGTCGTCACGCGCATCGGCGACACGTTCATGGCGATCGGCCTGTTCATCATCTTCCACGGCCTCGGCACGCTCGACATCCAGCAGGTGATGACGCTGGCGCCGCAGCAATGGGCCGAAGGCGGCACGATGGCGACCGCCGCGGCGCTGCTGCTGCTCGGCGGCGCGGTCGGCAAATCGGCGCAGCTGCCGCTGCAGACCTGGTTGCCGGACGCGATGGCCGGCCCGACGCCGGTCTCGGCGCTGATCCACGCGGCGACGATGGTGACCGCCGGCGTCTATCTGATCGCGCGCACGCACGTGCTGTTCGAACTCGCGCCGTTCGCGCTGAATCTGGTCGGCTGGATCGGCGGCATCACGCTGCTGCTCGCCGGATTCACGGCGCTGACGCAGAGCGACATCAAGAAGATCCTCGCGTATTCGACGATGTCGCAGATCGGCTACATGTTCCTCGCGCTCGGCGCCGGCGCGTACCAGCCGGCGGTGTTCCACCTGATGACGCATGCGTTCTTCAAGGCGCTGCTGTTCCTGTCGGCCGGCTCGGTGATCCTCGCCTGCCATCACGAACAGGACATCTTCCGGATGGGCGGCCTGCGCAAGCAGATCCCGTTCACGTTCTGGGTATTCCTGATCGGCTCGCTCGGCCTCGTCGCGTTCCCGCTGACGTCCGGCTTCTTCTCGAAGGATCAGATCCTGTTCCAGGCCTGGGCCTACGGTCATCGCGAGCTGTACTGGATGGGCCTCGCCGGCGCGTTCATGACGGCGCTGTACACGTTCCGCCTGATCTTCATCGCGTTCTTCGGCGACAGCCACGCGCACGAAGTGCACAAGCCGCACGGCGCCGATCATTCGCTGCCGCTCGCGGTGCTCGCCGTCGCCGCGCTGTTCGGCGGCTGGATCCACATTCCGCTCGATGCGGTGCTGCCGCAGGCGGCGATCAGCGAACAGGCCGAACATGCCGAACACGGTCTCGCGCTGACGTCGGTCGCGGTGTCGTTCGCCGGCATCTTCTGCGCGTGGTTCTTCTTCCTGAAGAACCGCGCGGCGGCCGCCGCGATCCGCGATTCGGCGCTCGGCACGCTGCTGTTCCGCTGGTGGCGCGCGGCGTTCGGCTTCGACTGGTTGTACGACAAGCTGTTCGTGCAGACCTATCTGCTGCTGGTCCGCGTCAACCGCCGCGACGTCGCCGATCAGGCGATCGGCCTGATCCCGCGTCTGACGATGCTGCTGAACACGCAGTTCACGCATACGCAGACCGGCCAGCTGCGCTGGTACGCCGGCGCGATGGCGGCCGGCGCGGTCGTCGTCATCGCCGCTGTGATTCTCCTGTAGAAGCCGCCTCCCATGATCCTGCTCTGGCTCATCCTCATCCCGTTCATCGGCGGCCTGCTGGCCTGGCAGGGCGAGCGCGTCGTCGGCCGCGGCTTTCCGCGCTGGATCGCGCTCGCGACGATGCTGATCGCACTCGGCATCTCGGTCTGGCTGTGGCTGGTCGGCGATTACGCGTTGCCGGCGGTCGGCGGCGTGCCGCAGTGGGCGATCGAATACCAGGTGCCGTGGATTCCGCGCTTCGGCATTTCGCTGCATCTCGGTCTCGACGGCCTGTCGCTGCTGCTGGTCGTGCTGACGAACCTGCTCGGCGTGATGGCGGTGGCCTGTTCGTGGCGGGAAATCGACCGCAACGTCGGCTTCTTCCATCTCAACCTGCTGTGGAATCTCGGCGGCGTCGTCGGCGTGTTCCTGACGCTCGATCTGTTCCTGTTCTTCTTCCTGTGGGAAATGATGCTGGTGCCGATGTACTTCCTGATCGCGCTGTGGGGACACAACTCCCCGGGCGGCAAGGGACGCATCTACGCGGCGACCAAGTTCTTCATCTTCACGCAGGTATCCGGCCTGATCATGCTGCTAGCGATCCTCGGCCTGGTGCTCGTCCACTACCAGCAGACCGGCTCGATCAGCTTCGATTACATGGTGCTGCTGAAGACCGTGATGTCGCCGCAGGTCGAGATGGTGCTGATGCTCGGCTTCTTCATCGCGTTCGCGGTCAAGACGCCGATGGTGCCGCTGCATTCGTGGCTGCCGGACGCGCATTCGCAGGCGCCGACCGCCGGCTCGGTCGATCTCGCCGGCATCCTGCTGAAGACCGCGGCGTACGGCATGCTGCGTTTCGCGCTGCCGCTGTTCCCGAACGCGTCGGCGCAGTTCGCGCCGGTCGCGATGTGGTTCGGCGTGATCGGCATCCTGTACGGCGCGTTCCTGTGCTTCTCGCAGAACGACATCAAGCGCCTCGTCGCGTACTCGTCGGTCAGCCACATGGGCTTCGTGCTGATCGGCATCTACGCCGGCACCACGCAGGCGCTGCAGGGTGTGGTCGTGCAGATGCTCGCGCATGGTCTGTCGGCCGGCGCGCTGTTCATTCTGTGCGGCGAAATCTACGAGCGCCTGCATACGCGCGAGCTGAGCCGGATGGGCGGCCTGTGGGCGCGCTTCCCGTATCTGCCGCCGATCGCGCTGTTCTTCTCGATCGCCGCGCTCGGCATGCCGGGGCTCGGCAATTTCATCGGCGAATTCCTGATCCTGCTCGGCAGCTGGCCGATCAGCCCGCTGATCACGATCCTCGCATCGAGCGGCCTGGTGTTCGGCGCGGTCTATTCGCTGATCCTCGTGCAGCGCGCGTTCCACGGGGCGCCCGCCGAAGGTGCGCCGCCACTGAAGGATCTCGGCAAACGCGAGCTGAGCATGATGGCGCTGTTGATGCTGCTGCTGCTCGCGCTCGGCCTGTATCCGCAATTCGTGCTCGATACCTCGGCGGCCTCGATGCATCAGGTGCACAGCATTTACAGCGCTGCGCAGGCGCTCAACGGAGTCGCGCCATGACGCTGACTTGCCTGCACTTCGCGGCGCTGTCGCCGATCCTGCTGGTGTCGGCGACGATCGTCGTCGTCATGCTCGCGATCGCGTTCAAGCGCCATCACTGGGGCAATGCGACGCTGTCGGTCGTCGGTCTGAACCTCGCGCTGATCGCGTGCGCGGTGATGATCTGGCTCGCGCATCCGGCGCTGATGGTGACGCCGCTGTTCGCGGTCGACGGCTACGCGCTGTTCTACATGGCGCTGATCCTGGTCGCGACGCTGGCGACGGCGACACTCTCGCACGCGTATCTCGAAGGCTTCAAGGGCGAGAAGGAAGAGATGTACCTGCTGCTGTGCCTGTCGGCGCTCGGCGGTCTGACGCTCGCCTGCGCGACGCACTTCGCATCGCTGTTCATCGGCTTCGAACTGCTCAGCGTGCCGCTGTACGCGATGATCGCGTATCCGGTGAAAAGCCGGCGGCCGCTCGAAGGCGGCCTCAAGTATCTGGTGCTGTCGGCGGTCGCGTCGGCGTTCCTGCTGTTCGGCATCGCGCTGATCTACTCGCAGGCCGGCCAACTCGGCTTCGCCGACGTCGGCGCGTATTTCGCGGCCGGCGGCAGTCCGATCGCCGTGCTCGGCGGCGCGCTGCTGCTGATCGGTCTCGGCTTCAAGCTGTCGCTGGTGCCGTTCCACCTGTGGACGCCGGACGTCTACGAAGGCGCGCCGGCGCCGGTCGCGAGCTATCTGGCGACCGCGTCGAAGACCGCGATCTTCGCCGTGCTGATGCGCTACTTCGTCGAGGCCGGCGGCTATTACCAGGCCTCGCTCGTCGAGGTGCTCGGCTGGCTGGCGTTCGCGTCGATCCTGCTCGGCAACGTGCTCGCGGTCCGGCAGAACAACGTCAAGCGCATGCTCGCGTATTCGTCGATCGCGCATTTCGGCTACTGCCTGGTCGCGCTGGTCGCCGGCGGGCCGCTCGCGGTCGAGGCGGTTGGCGCGTACCTGCTGACCTATGTCGTGACCTCGCTCGGCGCGTTCGGCGTCGTCACGCTCAGTTCCAGCCCGATGGGCGAGCGCGACGCCGACGTGATCTACGACTACCGCGGCCTGTTCTGGCGGCGGCCGTATCTGGCGTCGATCCTGACCGCGATGCTGCTGTCGCTCGCCGGCATCCCGCTGACGGCCGGCTTCATCGGCAAGTTCTACGTGGTCGCGGTCGGCGTCGACGCGCATCTGTGGTGGCTGCTCGGCGCGGTCATCGTCGGCAGCGGCATCGGCCTGTATTACTACCTGCGCCTGATGGTGTCGCTGTTCCTGCTCGATCCGACCAAGCATCGTTTCAGCGCGCCGCTCGACTGGGCGCAGCGCACCGGCGGCATCATGACGCTGCTGGCGATGCTGCTGATGCTGGCGCTCGGCATCTTCCCGCAGCCGTTCATCCATCTGTTGCAGCTCTCGACGCTGATTCCCGCTGGTTGAGCTGTGAATAAATCGACTGCCTTGGCTCGCGACGATTTCTTCACAAGCTCTGAGCGTTGACAGTGCAACGCTGGCTATCCGGCACGCGTTTCGCATAACGTGGATTCAAACGACAGGGAGCCGGGCGAACCGGTGGCGGCATGCAGGTCTACGACAAGTTCAAAGCGCTGACGCAGCGCGCGTCCCGCGAGGCGCTGTACCGGCAGGTCGTCACGCCGGATGTCGAAGCGCAGATCGCGCGCATGCCCAAGCCGGTCGGCAGTTTCGGCTACGACGCCTGGGGTTATAACGAAAACGCCGCGAAGCTCGGCCTCGGCGTCGTCAAGCTGCTCTACGAAAAATATTTCCGCGTCACCGCGCACGGCGTCGAGAACATTCCGACGCACGGGCCGGTACTGCTGATCGCCAACCATTCCGGCCAGTTGCCGATGGATGGCGTGCTGATCGGCGGCGCGATGGCGATGAGCCCGCACGGTCCGCGCGCGCCGCGCGCGATGGTCGAGCGTTTCTTCCCGACCGTGCCGTGGCTCGGCAGCGTGCTGACCGGCATCGGCGCGGTGATCGGCGATCCGCTGAACTGCATCAAGATGCTCGAACAGGGCGAAGCGATCATCGTCTTTCCGGAAGGCGTGCGCGGTTCCGGCAAACTGTACCGGCATCGCTATCAGCTGCAGCGCTTCGGCAACGGCTTCATGCACATGGCGATGCAGACCGGCGCGACGATCGTGCCGGTCGGCGTCGTCGGTTGCGAGGAGACGATGCCGTCGTTCGCCAATCTGTCGCCGCTCGCGAAGCTGCTCGGTCTGCCGTACGTGCCGTTCGGGCCGCCGCTGCCGCTGCCGGCGAAGGTCTATCTGAATTTCGGCGAGGCGATGTGCTTCGACCGGACCGCAAGCTCCGAGGAGGAGGTCACGGCGCGCGTCGAGCTGGTCAAGGACAAAATCCGCGCGCTGATCGAACGCGGCCTCGCCGAGCGCAAGAACGTGTTCTGACATGAGCCATCCGCGCATGAGCGACAAGAAGAAGACCGTGCTCGTCACCGGCGCCGCCGGCTCGCTCGCCAAGCGCGTGATCGCGCGGCTGCACGGGCGCTACAACGTGATCGCGGTCGATTTTCGCCGCAAGGTCGAGACCGATGCCGACATTCCGTCGTACAAGGTCGAGATCCACAAGCGCGGTTTCGAGGACGTGCTGCGCAAACACCGGATCGACGCCGTGCTGCATATCGGCCGCATCTTTCCGCACGAGGGTGACCGCACGCGCCGCTACAACGCCAACGTGCTCGGCAGCAAGAAGCTGTTCGAGCTGTGCCGCAAGTACGGCGTCGGCCAGGTGCTGGTGCATTCGACGTACTTCGTCTATGGCGCGTCGGCGTACAACCCGGCGCTGCTCGACGAGGATTCGCCGCTGAAAGCGAGCGAGGTGACGCAGGACCTCGTCGATTCGGTCGAGCTCGAGAATCTCGCGCAGATCTACCTGTGGAAGGCGCCGGAGCTGAACATCACGATCCTGCGGCCGTGCAACGTGCTCGGGCCGGGCGTCCGCAACACGATGTCGCTGCTGCTGTCGCGGCGCGTCGTGCCGGTGCTGGTCGGCTTCTCGCCGATCATGCAATTCCTGCACGTCGACGACATGGCCGACGCGCTGGTGCTCGCGTTCGAACGCAACCGGCCGGGTATCTACAACGTCGCGCCCGACGATTACGTCACGTATCAGGTCGCCGTCGAGCAATGCGGCTGTCGCAAGCTGCCGGTGCCGTCGATCCCGCCGCTGCTGCCGAAGATGATCAGCGGCGCGCTGAACTGGAACAGTTTCTTTCCGCCGTACCTGATCAACTATTTCAAATACCCGGTGATCATCGACGGCAGCCTGTTCGGCGAGACCTTCGGCTGGAAGCCGAAGCGCAATCTCAACGACATCTTCAGTTATTACCGCAAGCACAAGCTGCTGGCGGCCTGAGCGTCATAGCCGGCGTCAATCGCGACCGCCGGCAAAGACCATTTCCGCCGCGCCGCCGTCGCGGATTAGACTGAGCGGCACGTCCCCTGAAGGAGAGATCGATGAGCAAACAGAAGCCGAGCAAGGAAACCGCCGCCGCGAAGATCGACATCGGTATCGACAAGACCGGCCGCA
This sequence comes from Solimonas sp., assembly GCA_035706385.1. Lineage (GTDB taxonomy): Bacteria > Pseudomonadota > Gammaproteobacteria > Nevskiales > Nevskiaceae > Solimonas. The sequence goes on from DASSVA010000296.1 coordinate 8,549, forward strand.
AGGCGATCGCCGACGGCCTGTCGCGACTGCTCGCCGACGAGTACACGCTGTATCTGAAGACGCACAACTTCCACTGGAACGTCACCGGGCCGATGTTCAACACGCTGCACCTGATGTTCGAAGGCCATTACATCGAATCGGCGGCCGCCGTCGATCTGGTCGCCGAGCGCATCCGCGCGCTGGGCTTTCCGGCACCGGGCACGTACAGGCAGTACGCCGCGCTGTCGTCGATCGCCGAAACCGACGGCGTGCCGGAGGCGATGGAGATGGTGCGCCTGCTCGTCAAGGGTCACGAGGCCTGCGCGAAGACCGCGCGCAGCATCTTCGGCACCGCCGAGAAAGCGGCCGACGAGCCGACCTGCGATCTGCTGACGCAGCGGATGCAGCTTCACGAAAAGACCGCCTGGATGCTCCGCTCGCTGCTTGAATGACATGCGATCCGCCTGCTGCGCGCCCCGATCTCGCTCCGGCGGTGCTCGCTGTGCTTAGCACAGCTTGCGCGCCGTCGAAGCGACCTCGGGGCTGCTCACAACGGCGCCTCGCATGCCTCGACTGTGGTTCTTCGACGTCACAAAAATCTCTTGAGCATCACTGATTCCAGTCCACCGCTGCTCGCCGTCCGGCAGCTTCGCATCCAGTATCCGGGCCGGCGCTGGTTGCCGTGGCAGGCGGTGCCGCGGCTGCGGGCGGTCGATGACATCAATTTCAATCTGCGACGCGGCGAGACGCTCGGCGTCGTCGGCGAGTCGGGCTCGGGCAAGTCGACACTGGCGCGCGCGCTGGTCGGCCTGCAGTCGATCGACGCCGGTTCGGTGCGCTTCGAAGGACGCGAGCTGAAAGGTCTGGCGAAGAAGGACTGGCGCGCGCTGCGCCGCGACGTGCAGATGGTGTTCCAGGATCCGCAGGCGAGCCTCAGTCCGCGGCTGAAGATCGGCCGCAGCGTCGGCGAGCCGCTGAAGGCGCTGTGCCCGGAACTGAGCCGCGCCGAACGCCGCGCGCGCGTGCACGAGATGCTCGAACAGGTCGGCCTGTCGGCGGCCGACGCCGAGCGCTATCCGCGCGAATTCTCCGGCGGCCAGTGCCAGCGCATCGCGATCGCGCGTGCGTTGATCGTGCGGCCGAAGCTGCTGATCTGCGACGAGGTCGTGTCGGCGCTCGACGTCTCGGTGCAGGCGCAGATCGTCAACCTGCTGCGCGATCTGCAGCGGCGTTTCGATCTCGCGATCCTGTTCATCGCGCACGATCTGGCGGTCGTGCGGCACGTCAGCGATCGCGTGCTCGTGATGTATTTCGGCAAGCTGATGGAGCAGGCCGATCGCGACGTGCTGTTCGGCGCGCCGCGGCATCCGTATACGCGCGCGCTGCTCGCGGCGATGCCGGGCCAGACGGCGTTCGCGCATTATCAGGCGCGCGACGGCGAACTGCCGAATCCGTACGGCCCGCCGGTCGGCTGTCTGTTCGTGTCGCGCTGCCCGATGGCGGACGAGCGCTGCACGCGTCAGCCGCCGCCTTATCGGCGCTACGTCGACGGCGCAGTCGCGCTGTGTCATTACGCGAGCGATGCGCTGCCGGTGCCGCCGGCCGCCGCGTTCGCCGCCGCATCCTGAGCCGCGCCGCGGCCCGATCACGGAGGATCTTTCGGTGCGCAAGACCGTTTTCATGATGCTGTCGGCGACGCTGGCGCTGGGCGGCTGCGATCTGTTCGACAAGGACGGCAAGCTCGATCTGCAGCTGACCGATGCGCCGTACACCGATGCGCAGGCGGTCGTCGTGACGATTCGCAGCATCCGCCTGCAACCGGTCGACGGCGACCACGAGGACTTCGATCTGAACCCGGCGTTGCGCGTCGATCTGCTGCAGCTGCGCAACGGCGCGGTGCGCCAGTTGCTGAGCGACGAGGCATTGCCGTCCGGCGACTACACGTCGATCCGCCTGACGCTCGACAGCGGCGACGACGACAACTACGTGCAGGGCCTGAACGGCGGCGTCTATCCGCTCGACGTGCCGGACGACGAGCTCGATCTCGACAGCGATTTCTCGATCGACGATCACGGCACGACGAAGCTGACGCTCGACGTCGACCTGCGCCGTTCGCTGCGCGCGCCGGACGACGACAGCGATCACTACCGGCTGGTGCCGAGCCTGCGGCTGGTCGACGACGACGATGTCGGTGCGATCAGCGGCACGATCCGCGGCGCGCTGATCGGCAGCGGCTGCGCGGCGGCGGTCTACGTCTACCAGGGCAAGGTGACGCCCGACGACATCGGCGGCAGCGGCGCGCAGCCTTACAGTTCCGCCGACGTGATCGCCGCCGGCGACGGCAGTTACCGCTACACCGCGGCGTTCCTGCCGGAAGGCGATTACAGTCTGGCGCTGACCTGCGACGCCGACGAGGACGATCCGGCCGGCAACGACGCGATCGACTTCGGCGACGCCGAACACGTCGACGTGCGCAAGCAGCACACCGCGACGCAGGATTTCTAACGCGTCGGTGCGGAGTATCAGGCGTGCCGTGCCGCCTGCGCGGCCCTGGCCTGTTCGAACTTCCGCTTGCCCGGCAGCGTGCCCATCATCTTGCAGATGATGCCGAGCATCACCTCGTCGGCGCCGCCGCCGATCGAGACGAT
>DASSVA010000297.1:0-7338 GCA_035706385.1 Solimonas sp.
GCCGTCGGTGACCTTGGCGACGCGCGCCAGCGCGATCGACTGCTTCATCGTCGGCGAAAAGCCGCCGCTGGTGGTCTCGCCGGTCGCCCCGTTGGCGAAGCGGACCTTCATGTGCGCGCGCATGATGCCGCGCCCTTCGAGGACCAGGCCGATGAACTTGCGCGGGCTCGCGCCGCGCGCATTCTCCAGCGCGGCGCGGCCGATGAAATCGCGGCGCGGCGCATCGTCCTCGCCCCACGCGATCGTCCAGCCGAGGCCGGACTCCAGCGGGTGCGTCGCTTCGTCCATGTCCTGGCCATACAGATTCATGCCGGCTTCGAGGCGCAGCGTGTCGCGCGCGCCGAGCCCGCACGGCGTCACGCCGGCATCGAGCAGCTGTTTCCACAACGCGACGAGCTGCGCATGCGGAACGATCAGCTCGAACCCGTCCTCGCCGGTATAGCCGGTACGCGCGATGAAAACGTCATCCGACCACGCGGCCTGGAAATTGCCGAGCGCTTCGGCGCGCGCGCCGAGTCCGGCGGGCAGCAGCGGCAGGACGCGTGCGCGCGCCTGTGGTCCCTGCACGGCGAGGATGCCGAGGTCGTCGCGATGACGGACGGCGACGTCGAACGGCTGTGCGCGCTCGCGGATCCACGCGAGATCCTTGTCCGTCGTGCCGGCATTGACGACCAGCCGGTAGCGGCCGTCGTCGATGAAATAGCAGATCAGATCGTCGATGACGCCGCCGTCCTCGCGCAGCATGCACGAATACAGCGCCTTGCCGGGCTGCGTGAGCCGGGCAACGTCGTTGGCGAGCAACTCGCGCAGGAACTCGCGCGTACGCGGTCCCGACAGGTCGACCGCCGCCATGTGCGCGACATCGAACATGCCGGCCGCCCGGCGCACGGCGTGGTGCTCGTCGAGCTGCGAGTCATATTGGATCGGCATGTCCCAGCCGGCGAAATCGACCAGCCTGGCGCCGAGGCGGACATGTTCTGCGTGCAGCGCGGTTTTTTTCAACATGCGGTTCCCGCGTAATGAATCATTACGAAAACCGCCCCTCTGTCCGGTGACCTGAGCGTTGGTGCGCCTTCGGTGGCCGCGCGGCGGCGGCTCTCTCCAGAGTGTTGCTGCGGCATCGCGCTCCTTTTGCCTGAGCGATTCCGGGCGGATTTGCGCCTTCGGCGCCACCATTGAAGGTGGTCTCTCGCGCGATGCTGTAGTTTGCTACTTTAAAACAAATCCAGTTGCTGCCGTCCTTGGCGCTACCTCAACTCTTGATTGAGCCCCCGCCCGGCCATCCTTGGCCGGGCGTCCGATGCCGCGCGAAGCTGCGCTTCGCAAGCGCAGCATCGGACCCTGAGCGATTCCGGGCGGATTTGCGCCTTCGGCGCCACCGATGAAGGCGGTCTCTCGCGTGGTGCTTCGATTACTTTAAATGAGTGACGGCCGTCCTTGTGAAACGTCAGACGGGCCGCGCCGGATGATACGCGAGCCTCGCAGTCGTTGGCGAGACGCCGGCCGCCGCGGCAAATGTGCGCCAGGGCACGGTCGGACGCACTTCAGCCGTTGTTCAGGTCGACGCTTCAGATATAGTCATCGCAGCGTACGCCGGCGGGGATGCCGGCGCGAGTTCCGGGGGAAGCCGATGCAGATGCGGATTCGCAAGAAGACCGAACGATGGGCGCTCGCCGTCGCCATGATCTGGTCGGCCGGCGCAGCGGCACAGACGACGACGCCCGGACAGGTCGGCGACACGCTGAAACAGCCGCCGCCGCTGCAGTCGCACCCGGAAGTGGTGCCGGTCTGGGAACCTTCGGCGGCGCCCCCCGGCGTCGCGGGCGGCAGTCGGAAGATCACCGTCAGTCGTTTCGACTTCGCCGGCAACACGCTGTTTTCGAACGAAGCGCTGCAAAGCATCGTGGCCGGTTACACGAACCGGCCGGTGACGCTGCTGGAACTGTATGCCGCCGCCGACCGCATCGCCGCGTTCTACGCCGACCGCGGCTACGTGCTGGCGTCAGTCAACGTGCCGCCGCAAAAAATCGAGGACGGCGTCGTCCTGCTGCAGATCAGCGAAGGCCGCATCGCAAAAGTCGAGGTCGACAACGCCAGGCTCTACCGGCCGGAACAGATCCGGGACGAGCTTCCCGACGTGCAGCCGGGCACGGTCCACAACGGCGACATCTTCCGCGACGGCCTGCGCCAGCTCAATACGCTGCCCGGTCTGCAGGCACGCGCAATCCTCAAGCCGGGCGCCGAGTACGGCACCAGTGACATGATCGTCCGCGTCCACGAAACACCGTTCGCGGCGTCGGCGGCGATCGACAATTTCGGCCGCGAGAACACCGGCGAGTTCCGCCTGTCTGCGACGGCGACGCTCAACAGTCCGCTGCATGTCGAAGACCAGCTCAACGTCATCGGGCTGGTTTCCGAAGACCATCTGCTGCGCTATGCCTACATCGATTATTCGCTGCCGCTCGCTGCCGGCGCGCGTATCAAAGCGGCCTATTCGGACGCCGAGTTCGATGTCGACGACGCGCCGGTCGACGGCAAGAACCGCCGTGGCGAACTGTCCGTCGAACAGACGCTGTTCGCCGGCAGCCAGGATTTCATCAAGCTCAGCGGCGGCGTCTCGCGCACCGAATCGAACGCCGATTTCGCCAACGCCATCACGTTCATCAGCACGAAAATCACGCTGCTCGAACTCGGCGCCTTGTGGAATCACAGCTACAAGAACGCGGCGGTTTCGCAAATCAGCACGTCGATCTCGAGCAATTTCTCGCGCACGACCCGCGCCGAGCTGGTGGCCGCGTCGGGCGACGATCCGGCTTCCGATCAGCGCCTGCGCTGGGAGCTCGATGCCCAGCACCTGCAGCCGCTGCCCGGCCAGCTGCAACTGCTCGCACACGTGAACGGCGTCTATTCGCCCGATCCGCTGGTCGACACCGAGGCGTATTCGCTCGGCGGGCCGAATACGGTGCGCGGTTTTCCATCGGCCGAAGTGCGCGGCGATCGCGGCTATTTCGGCAGCCTGACGCTGCGCCGGCCGATCTTCGTCGGCCACGCGCAATTCGCCGGTCGCGTCTTCTTCGACGCCGGCAAGGTGTTCGCGGTCGACCCGCTGCCCGGCAGCCCGGATCACGAGAGCCTGACCAGCACCGGGCTCGGCGTCGATCTGGCGTGGTGGCATCTGAATGCGCGGTTCGACTGGTCGTTCCCGCTCGACAATCGCGACATCAGCGACGGCCGCGACCGGAGCCGTTTGTTCGGCACGCTCGCGATCGCATTCTAGGCATTGCGGCAGGAGACCTTTTGATGAATGCCTTGATCCGAAATCTCAGCCTCGCGCTCCTGCTGGCGATCGGCAGCGCCGGTGCACTCGCTGCGCAGACGGCGCCGGCCGGCCACGTCATGCTGCTGACCGGCCACGGCAGCGCGCTGAGCGCCGACGGCGGAGCGATCCGCGAATTGCGCAAGGACGATGCGGTATTCGCCGGCGAGATGATCAGCGCCGCGAGCAACAGCTACGTGAATCTGCGCTTCACCGACGACAGCTTCATCCTGCTGCGACCGAACACGCGCATGCTGGTCGAAGCGTATGCGTATCCGCCGGCCGCGGAAGTGCCGAAACCCGCCGCATCGGCAGCGACGCCGGCGCCACGCGCATCGAAACCGGTGGCCGCGGCGAGCGGCGCCGGATCGGCGCCGACGCGGCACAACGGATTCTTCCGTCTGCTGAAAGGCGGTTTTCGCGCGGTTTCGGGGCTGATCGGCAAGGTCGACCGCGACGAATACCGGGTCAGCACGCCGGTCGCGACGATCGGCATCCGCGGTACCGATTACTACGTCTACCAGTGCGACGCGGCCTGCGAGAACGATCCGGTGATCGCCGAACTGGTCGGCAACGGCAAGCTGCCGCCGAACATCGCCGGCGGCACGCTGGTCGGCGTCTACAAGGGCGCCGTGCTCGTGCAAAGCCTGACCGGCAAGTCGACGCTGGTCGAAGCCGGCCAGTACCTGCTGACGCTGGCCGACGGCTCGCAGTACCTGCTGCCGATCGAGCCGCTGTTCCTGCGCGTCACGCCGTTCCCCGATCCGACGACGTTCTGCGCGGTGGACGGATGAGCGCGGCTGCGGCCATCCCGCCGACATCGTCCGCGCCGCCGCGGCTGGCGGGGCCGGTCGCGTACGGCGAGGTGACGCCGCTCGACCTGCAGCGCCACGCCGGCTGCGGCGTGCGCGAGCCGCGCAACTACGCATGGTGCGCGCAGACGCACGCGGTGCCGATCAACGTCGCCGAATTCGGCGTCGCCGCGCTGCAGATGCCGCTGGCGTTCGTGACCGACGCGACCGGCCAGTACGACGCGGCCGCCGTGCTCGCATTGCGCGACGCCGGCAATGCGTTCGTCGATCGTGACGGCCGCTGGCTCGCCGAGCGCTACATTCCCGCTTATCTGCGGTGCTTTCCGTTCTGCTCGTTCACGCACGGCGACCCCGCCCTGGCCGGCGAGCGGATGGTCTGCGTGCAGGAAGCGGCGCTCGAAACCGATGCCCGCGCACCGATCATCAGTCGCAACGGCGAACTGACGGCGTACTGGAAACCGTGGGCACAGCTGATCGACCGCTTCGACGCCGCGCGCGAGCAGACGCGGCGTTTCGTCACGCAGCTGTGCGACCTCGACCTGCTGGTGCCGTTCGATGCCGTCCACGTCGGCGACGACGGCCGCCGCCAGACGCTGACCGGCCTGTACCGCATCGACGAATCGCGGCTCGGCGCGCTGGCGGCGAGCGTCATGCGCGAACTCTTCCAGTCCGGCGAGATGCGGGCGATCTACCTGCATCTGCTGTCGCTCGAAAATCTGAAACGGATGCAGTGCTGATTCCCGTCAGCAAGGAAAATCCCATGAAACCGACATTCAAATTGCAGCCGCTGGTCGCCATCCTGCGTCGGCGCGGCTGGCCGACGGCACTGGTCGGCGTGGTCGCACCGTCGCTGGCGGTCGCCGGACCGGGCGGCGGTGCCGTCGTCGGCGGCGATGGCGCCGCAACGATCGGCACGAGCGGCACGACGACGACGATCGACCAGACCGCGACCAATGCCGTCATCAACTGGCAGAACTTCTCGGTCGGCAGCGGCGAGTACGTCGTCTTCAATCAGCCCTCGGCATCCGCGGCGGTTCTCAACCGTGTGGTCGGCGGTACCGCCTCGGAAATCCTCGGCAACATCTCGGCGAACGGCCGCGTGTTCCTGATCAACCCGAACGGCATCATGTTCGGCGCGGATTCGCGGGTCGACGTCGGCGCGCTGGTCGCGACCACGCAGGCGATCAGCGACAACGATTTCCTCGCCGGCAATTACGTGTTCGGCAACAGCGTCACCGCGCGCGATGGCGCATCGCCGGCCAGCAGTTCGGCGCCGGTCGCGGTCGCCGATACCGCCGCCGTCAGCAACGCCGGCCACATCAGCACGAATGCCGACGGCGGCTTCGTCGTGCTGTCGGCCGCACAGGTCCGGAACAGTGGCCTGATCGAAGCGCGGCTCGGCACCGTCGCGCTGGCGTCCGGCAGCGGGTTCACGCTGACGTTCGGCGACAGCGGCGGGCTCGTCGGTTTCAGCGTCGATCAGGCCGCATTGTCGACGGACGCGGGCGTCACGAATCTCGGCGAGATCGTCGCCGCCGGCGGCCACGTCCTGCTGACCGCCAAAGTCGCGAACAACCTGATCCAGACCGTCGTCAACAATCAGGGCCGCCTGTCGGCGACCGGCATCATCGGTGGTGACGGCGGCTCGGTCGAGCTGATCGCCGACGGCGGCAACCTCGAAACGCAGGCGACGCTCGATGCGTCCGGCGTCAGCGGCGGCACGATCTCGCTGCAATCGAACAACGACATCCTGATCGGCGACGCACCGGACGTTCCGGAGACCGTCGCGTTCGCGCCGAAAGCCGATCCGGCGCTGCAGCTCGCGGATTTTTCCGCGCATGCCGATGAAGCACTCAACATCACGGTCGACTCGCTCGCGTTCAAATCGATCGATCTCTACGGCGATGACGGCACGCTGGGATCTGCCGACCAGTCGCTCGCGCTGACCGCCACCGGCGGCCGGATCGCGGTGAACACCTCGTACGGCGACATGTTTCTCGGCGACGTCAGCAGCCAGGCCAGCGGCATCGGCGACCAGGATGCGAGCATCTTCCTGCAGTCGTTGTACGGCACGATCCGCGCCGGACGGATCAGCACGAATGCGGTCGCAAGCGGCGTGCCGCCCGACACTCAGGACGAAGCCGCCAGTTCCGATGCCAACGGCTCCATCGAAGTGACCGGCGATCTGATCCAGCTTGGCGACATCAGCAGTCATGCCGAAGCAAGCGATGCCGGCCAGTACGCCAACGCCGACATCCGTCTCAGCGCCGGTTATTACGTCACGCTCGTCGACTTCGCCGCCACCGACGGCGGCGACACATCGCCGGCCTCATCGATCGGCAGCATCGACGCCGTCGCGATGGCCGCCGCCGACAGCGACAGCGGCGCGTCCGCCGACATCGCGCTTTACAACAACGAGTCCGAAAGCACCGTGTTTCTGAGCGGCCCGATCCACGGCGAAGCCAGTGGCGGTTTCATCAACGGCACGCTGAATCTCTACGGCAATTTCGCCGGCGATTCGTTCAGCGCCAGCATGCCGGAGACGATCGATCTCAGCGAAGCGACGCTCGAAGTCGGCAGCGGCATGACCGCGCTCGGTCGCGACGATACGCTGCTGATCCTGCTGCAGGCGCAGGCGCCTTCTCTGATGCCGACGAGCGAAGCACCGAATTTCGCGCTGTCGGCACCGCATATCGTGCTCGGCGACGTCGCGCTCGACGGCGATTACGTTTTCCTGCAAACGAGCCTGCTTGAGACCAGCGGCGCGTTCTCGACGCCGACGCACGACATCAGCGAACTGTTCGTCAATCTGCTGCCGTACACGGCAAATCAGGACATGGGAATCGACATCTCCCATGTCGATTACATACCGGGCCGCACGAGTTTCGGCTTCGATGTCCTGACGACCGCGTTTCCCGGCACGACGTTCGTGATGGGCGGCACCGGCTATTCGGGCACCGTTCTGCCGGGCATCAGCAATCCCTTGCCGGGCAACGACGAAAATTTTGTCTACTACACGACCGGCACAGCCTCCAACGGCGGCCAGTTGAACACGAGCGGTACCGTTATCGTGCTCAACACGGTGCTCCCACCACCGCCACCACCGCCGCCGCCGCCACCACCACCGCCGCCGCCACCACCACCGCCACCACCGCCACCACCGCCACCACCGCCACCACCGCCACCACCGCCACCACCGCCACCACCGCC
>DASSVA010000298.1:0-8451 GCA_035706385.1 Solimonas sp.
CCTGCGCTTCGCGCCGAACCTCTACGGCTGGCGCATCAGCCGCCGCATCCACAAGCGCTACGGCGAACTGATGGCGCTGGAACGCGCCGCGCTCGAACCGATGACGCCGGAACGCCGCGCGGCGCTGCTCGAACGGCTCGCCGCGATCGAGCGTTCGATCATCAGCGTCAAGGTGCCCGGCGCGTTCGCCGACCAGATCTACATCCTGCGCCGTCACATCCGCTTCGTCCGCGACAGCCTCGTCAACGGCGATCGCGCCGACGACGACAGCGTCGTCGTGCGCTGAGCACGCGGCGTTCAGGCGATGCGCGGCGCGACGCGTTTGAGGATCGCCGTGAAATGGTCCTGCAGCGGACCGCCGGCCGCGGGGTTGCGGAGAATGCCGATGTCGACGCCGGCGCGCGCGCCGCGCAGCCGCAGGTAGCGCACGCCGGAACGGCGCAGGTTCTGCACCGACGACGGCACCAGCGCGACGCCCATGCCGGCCGCGACCAGGCTGATGACGGTCTGCATCTGCCGCGCGTGCTGCGTGATCCGCGGGAAAAAGCCGCTGGCATGGCAGCGGCTGACGATCAGGTCGTACAGTCCGGGCGCGATGTCGCGCGGCGGCACGATGAAACTGTCGGCGGCGAGCAGGCGCAGATCGACGCCGCCGTTCGCGCGGCTCAGCCGATGGCGGGCCGGCAGCGCGAGGATCAATGCTTCGTTCGACACGGTTTCGAACGACAGCGCGGCGTCGTCGACCGGGCCGAGCGCGATGCCGAGGTCGAGCCGGCCGGCGCGCATCTCGCGCAATTGCGCGTCGGTCGTCAGTTCGTGGAGCTGCACGTCGACCGCGGGAAAGCGGTTGCGGAATTCCTTCAGCGCCGGCGGCAGGATGCCGTAATCGGCGATCGACACGAAGCCGACCGACAGCGTGCCGACCTCGCCGTCGTGGACCTGCCGCAGCTTCTGCCGCGCCTGTTCGAGCCGCGCGAGCACGGCGCGCACTTCGCCGTAGAACACGGTGCCGGCGGCGGTCGGCGTCACGCCGCGATTGCCGCGCTCGAACAGCGTCGCGCCGAGTTCGGCTTCCAGCGCCTTGAGCTGCATCGACAACGGTGGCTGCGAGACGTGCAGGCGCGCCGCCGCGCGCGACAGGCTGCCTTCCTCGACGATCGCGACGAAATACCGAAGCTGGCGCAGGTCCACTATTCGAAAATCCAATATCAGGCTCACCGACATTGTATTGGCCGATATGGCGCCGGCGCAGCACAATAGGGGCTTCCAAGCCGAATCCGCCAGGAACCGACGATGCCGACCTACCGTTCCCGTACCAGCACCCAGGGCCGCAACATGGCCGGCGCGCGCGCGCTGTGGCGCGCGACCGGCATGAAGGACGGCGATTTCGAAAAGCCGATCATCGCCGTCGCCAACTCGTTCACGCAGTTCGTGCCTGGCCACGTCCATCTCAAGGATCTCGGCCAGCTGGTGATCGAGGAGATCGAGAAGGCCGGCGGCGTCGGCAAGGAATTCAACACGATCGCCGTCGACGACGGCATCGCGATGGGCCACGACGGCATGCTCTATTCGCTGCCGTCACGCGACCTGATCGCCGACAGCGTCGAATACATGTGCAACGCGCACACCGCCGACGCGCTGGTCTGCATCTCGAACTGCGACAAGATCACGCCGGGCATGCTGATGGCGGCGATGCGGCTGAACATCCCGGTCGTGTTCGTGTCCGGCGGACCGATGGAAGCCGGCAAGACCCGGCTCGCCGGCAACGACAAGGTGATTCCGCTCGACCTCGTCGATGCGATGGTCGCGGCCGCCGACGACCGCGTTTCCGATGCCGACGTCGACCAGATCGAGCGTTCGGCCTGTCCGACCTGTGGCTCGTGCTCGGGCATGTTCACCGCGAACTCGATGAACTGCCTGACCGAAGCGCTCGGCCTGTCGCTGCCCGGCAACGGTTCGCTGGTCGCGACGCACAAGGACCGCGAGGCGCTGTTCCGCCGCGCCGGCCGCCTGATCGTCGAACTCGCGAAACGACATTACGCCGGCGACGATGCGTCGGTGCTGCCGCGCAGTATCGCGACCAAGGCCGCGTTCGAGAACGCGATGACGCTCGACATCGCGATGGGCGGTTCGACCAACACCGTGCTGCATCTGCTCGCCGCCGCGCAGGAAGGCGGCGTCGATTTCACGATGGCCGACATCGACCGCCTGTCGCGCAAGGTGCCGAACCTGTGCAAGGTCGCGCCGAGCAGCCATCACCATCTCGAAGACGTGCATCGCGCCGGCGGCGTGATGGCGATCCTCGGCGAACTCGAGCGCGCCGGCCTGTTCGACGCGTCGGTCGGCACCGTGCACAGCGCGTCGTTCGCCGAAGCGCTCCGGCGCTGGGACATCGCGCTGAGCAAGGATGCGGACGTGCGCACGTTCTATCGCGCCGGTCCGGCCGGCATCCGCACGACGCAGGCGTTCTCGCAGGACACGCGCTACGACACGCTCGACGACGATCGCGCCAAAGGCTGCATCCGCGACCAGGCGCACGCGTACAGCCAGGACGGCGGCCTCGCCGTGCTGTACGGCAACCTCGCCGAGCGCGGCTGCATCGTCAAGACCGCCGGCGTCGACGCCAGCATCCTCAAGTTCGCCGGCCCGGCGGTCGTGCTCGAAAGCCAGGACGATGCCGTGCAGGCGATCCTCGGCGGCCGCGTGAAGGAAGGCGACGTCGTCGTCATCCGTTACGAAGGACCGCGCGGCGGTCCTGGCATGCAGGAAATGCTGTACCCGACGAGCTATCTGAAATCGAAAGGTCTCGGCAAGGCCTGCGCGCTGGTGACCGACGGCCGCTTCTCCGGCGGCACTTCGGGATTGTCGATCGGCCACGTCTCGCCGGAAGCGGCCGAGGGCGGCGCGATCGGCCTGGTGCGCGACGGCGATCGCATCGAGATCGACATTCCGAACCGCACGATCCGCATCGCCGTCAGCGACGACGAACTCGCGAAGCGCCGCGCCGCGCAGGACACGCAAGGCTGGAAGCCGGTCGCGTCGCGGCCGCGCAGGATCAGCACGGCGCTGAAGGCATACGCGAAGCTCGTCACCAGCGCCGATCGCGGCGCCGTGCGCAATCTCGAACTGCTCGACGACTGACGCGGCCGGCGGCGCCGCGAGCGCTCGCGCGGCGGCCCCTGTCAAGAAACGGCCACGCGCGACGCGTACCATCGACGATCTGCAGCGGATCGCCGGTTTGCGGCATCATGCGCCCGGACGGGGGGAGAACATCGAAATGAAGATCAGCACGATGCAATGCGTTCGCGGTCTGTGGCTCGCCGCGTGTGCGCTCGCGCTCGCCGCGTGCGGCGGCGGCAGCGACGATGACGGCGGTGCCGGCGCGGCGCCGAAAAGCGACCGCGTCGGCCACGTGTTTCTGATCGTGCTCGAAAACAAGAACTACGATCGCACCTTCGGGCCGGACACCGAGGCGCCGTATCTCGGCACCGAGCTGCCGACCCAGGGCGCGCTGCTGCAGAACTACTATTCGACCGGCCACGCGAGCCTCGACAACTACATCTCGCTGATCAGCGGCCAGGCGCCGAACTCGCTGACGCAGGTCGATTGTCCGACGCTGTCTTCGTTTCTCGCGCCGGTGGTGCTGGCTGGCCAGATCCAGGGTATCGGCTGCATCTATCCGGCGCAGGTGCCGAATCTGGGCGATGAGTTCCGCGCCGCCGGCATCAGCTGGAAAGGCTACATGCAGGACATGGGCAACGACCCGAGCCGCTACGATCCCGCGCTCGCGGTATCGGACACCCGCCCGCAAGGCGCGCGCACCTGCGGCCACGGCGCGATCGGCCGCGTCGATGGCACGCAGGCAGCGACTGAACTCGACCAGTACGCGACGCGCCACAATCCGTTCATGTATTTCCACAGCATCATCGACGACCAGCCGTATTGCGATGAGCACGTGGTCAATCTTGATGATGCGTTCGTCGATGATCTGCGCAGCGTCGACACCACGCCGGCCTACAGCTTCATCACGCCCAACCTTTGCGACGACGGGCACGACGCCAATTGCGCGAATGGCGATGTCGGCGGTTTGAGCGGCATCGATCGTTTCTTGAAGAAGTGGGTGCCGATCATCACCGCGTCGCCGGCATTCAAGCAGGATGGCCTGCTGATCATCACCTACGACGAATCCAATGGTCCGACCGGCGATGCGACCGCCTGCTGCGGCGAGAAGGCTTCGCTCTCGCAACTGCTGTTGCAGCCCGGCATCCTCGGCCCCGGCGGCGGCCGGGTCGGCGCCGTGCTGATCTCGCCGTTCATCGCGCCGGGCACGGTGTCGACGCTGCCGTACAACCACTATTCGCTGCTGCGCACGGTCGGCGACATCTTCGGCGTCGATCATCTCGGCCATGCCGCCGACGGCGACACCGCCGACGGCACGCCGTGCGACAACGACACGCAGCCGTGCAGCTTCGGCAGCGACGTGTTCAGTCGCCAGATGCCGGTGTTCCCGCCGCGTCCGGCGCAATAAAGACCGTCATGGGCGAGGCCGCGCGCGCCGGCATCGCCGCCATCGCGTTCGTCGCCGCGGCGCTCGCGGGCTGCGAATCGCATTACGATCCGGTCGCGGCGGCGGCGGCCGAGAAGGCGCGCGCGCATATCGGCAACGTGCTCGCGCATATCCCGCCGCAGTGCTACACGCAGACCGACGGCGTCGCCAACCCGTGCTGGGTCTGCCATACCGGCCGCAACAACAAGAACGACGCCGACGACTGGGAGCTGCAGGCGCAGTACCAGCTCAATCCGATCGGCCGGACCAATCACTGGACCAACCTGTTCGTCGACCGCAGCGAGGCGATCGCCGCGCAGCGCGACGCCGACACGCTGGCCTACGTGCGGCACGACAACTACGCGCCGTTGCGCGCCGCGCTGCGGCGTCTGCCGGCGGCGCTGCGTCCGCGCTGGATGCCCGATCTCGATCGCGCGAAAGGGTTCGCCGCCGACGGTTTCGCGCGCGACGGCAGCGGCTGGCGCGCATTCCGCTACAAGCCGTTCCCGGGCACGTTCTGGCCGACCAACGGCGCGACCGACGATGTGCTGATCCGTCTGCCGCCGGCGTTCCGGCAGACCGCCGACGGCAAGGATTCGCCGGCCGTGTACCGCGTCAATCTCGCGATCGTCGAAGCGGCGGTCGCGGTGCCGGACACGCAGCCCGACGATGCGCTCGACCTGCCGACCGAAGCGCTCGACGAGCGCGCCGCCGGCGTCGATCTCGACGGCGACGGCAGGCTCGCCATCGCGACGCGCATCCACGCGCTGCCGGCGCATTACGCCGGCGCGGCGGCCGGCATCGCCGTCAGGCGCTACGCGTATCCGATCGGCACCGAGTTCATGCACGGCGTCTACTACCTCGATCCGGACGCGCCGGAAATGCGCGCGACGCGGCTCAAGGAACTGCGTTACGCGCGCAAGATCTTCCAGCTCGACGACGCGCATCTCGCGCAGAAATACGAGGAGGACGCGCGCGAGCAACTGACCGGCGGCTGGCCGTATTTCGGCGGCGACGCGTTCAGCGGCCTGTTCGACGAATACGGCTGGCAGTTGCAGGCGTACATCGAGCAGGCCGACGGCCGTCTTCGCTTGCAGACGCGCGAGGAACAGATGTTCTGCATGGGCTGCCACAGCGGCATCGGCGTCACCGTCGACGGCAGCTTCAGCCTGCCGCGCAAGCTGCCCGGCGCGGCCGGCTGGGGCGAGCAGCGACTGGCCGGCATGGTCGACGCGCCGCAGGCCGGCAGCGATGAGCCGGAGTACCAGCGCTATCTGCGCCGCACCGGCGGCGGCGACGAATACCGCGCCAATCGCGAAATGCTCGCGCGCTTCTTTCCGGACGGCCGCTTCGATGCCGGCGCCGCACGCGTGGCCGCGCCCGGCGGCGGCGGCGATCTGCGCGACATCGTGCTGCCGTCGCGCGAGCGCGCGCTGCTGCTCGACAAGGCGTATCGCGCGCTGGTCCGCGAACAGCGCTTCGAGTTCGGCCGCGACGCGGTGATCGAGCCGGTGCAGCACATCCATCGCGAAGTCGACGGCGCCGAAACCGGTCTGCGCGTCGAGGACGGCCGCGTGTTCAAGGACGGGCGTCTGTGGCTGGCGTGGCCGCACGCCGGCGCCGCGCGTGAAATGACGATGCCGTCAGCCGTCGGTCAGGCGCCCGGCATTCGTGCTGGTCTAGAGTCGCGGTAGGCGCACGTCCGCGTGCCGGCACCATCGAGCTTGCGATGGCTATGATGAGCCGGCCGCGCCGCGCCGACCGCACGCCCCCAGCCGGAAACCGTCTCGTGAAAATCCTCATCGTCGAAGACGAAAGCAAGACCGCCGATTATCTGCAGCGCGGCCTCAGCGAACAGGGCTATGTCGTCGAGCTCGCGCACAACGGCCCGGACGGCCAGCACTACGCGCTGCAGTACGACTACGACCTGATCATTCTCGACGTCATGCTGCCCGGCGCCGACGGCTTCTCGGTGCTGCGCGCGATCCGCGCGGTGAAGCAGACACCGGTGATCATGCTGACCGCGCGCGATCGCATCGACGATCGCGTCAAGGGACTGCGCGAAGGCGCCGACGATTATCTGGTCAAGCCGTTTTCGTTCATCGAATTGCTCGCGCGGCTGCAAGCGATCGCGCGGCGCGGCCGCGGCCAGGACCCGATGCAGATCGGCGTCGGCGATCTGCAGATCGACCTGCTCAGCCGCCGCGCGTGGCGCGACGGCAGGCGGCTCGACCTGACCGCCAAGGAATTCGCGCTGCTGGCGACGCTCGCGCGCCGCCAGGGCGAGATCATCTCCAAGACCGTGATCGCCGAACAGGTCTGGGACGTCAACTTCGAGAGCAACGCCAACGTCGTCGAAGTCGCGATCAAGCGGCTGCGCGCGAAGATCGACGCGCCGTTCCGCCGCAAGCTGCTGCACACGATTCGCGGCATGGGTTACGTGCTCGAAGCGCGCGACGAGGACGCCGATCTCGAATGAAGCCGCGTTCGATCGCCTGGCGGCTGTCGGCGATGTTCGCCGCGGTCGCCCTGCTGATCTTCGCGCTGGTCGGCGTCGCGCTGCAGCGTGTGCTGCAAAGCGAGCTCGATCGCCAGCAGCGCAGCGAGCTGCAGACCAAGGCGCATTTCGGCGAGCAGCTGATCGAGCATTGCCGCAGTCCGGACAAATGGCATTTCGTGCAGGCGCGCTTCGACGCGCTGCTCGCCGGCGACGACGACACGCGTTTCTGGGTGCTCAGCGACGATCCGCATTTCACCTACGGCGCGCGTGCCGCGCTGGCGGCGCTGCGGCCGGCGCCGGCCGCGGAAGGCTTCAGCGACAGCGAGCGCCTGCACCGCTCGACGCGCAGCCTCGCACGCACGATCGCCGCCGATGCGCAGCGGCCGGCGGTGAAGCTGATCGTCGCGATCGACCCGTCGCCGTACTGGCACACGCAGCGCACGTTCGTGATCGCGCTGGCGGTGCTGTCGGCGCTCGGCGTCGCGCTCGCGGCGCTGCTCGGCCACTGGGTCGCGCGGCTCGGTCTGGCGCCGCTCGCGCGGCTGTCGCGCGAGGCGCGGCGGCTGAGTCCGCGGCAGCTGTCGCAGCGCCTGCGGCTGTCGCCGCTGCCGCCGGAACTGTCGGAACTGTCGCGCTCGTTCAACGGTGCGCTCGACCGGCTCGAAAACGCCTATCTGCAATTGCAGGCGTTCAACGCCGACGTCGCGCACGAACTGCGCACGCCGCTGACCAATCTGATCGGCCAGACCGAAGTCGCGCTCGCCAAGCCGCGCAGCGCCGGTGATTTCTCCGAAGTGCTGCACTCGAATCTCGAAGAGCTCGACCGCCTGCGCGGCATCATCAACGACATGCTGTTCCTCGCGCGCGCCGATCAGGGCGAACGCGCCGAGCGGCGCGAGCCGCGTTCGCTGGCCGACGAAGTCGGCAAGGCGATCGAGTTCATGGACGTCGTGCTCGACGAGGCCGGCATGCGCGTGCGCATCGACGGCGACGCGCGACGCAGCATCGAGACCGCGCTGTTTCGTCGTGCGATCACCAATCTGTTGCAGAACGCCGTGCAGTATTCGGCGGCCGGCGCCGAGATCACGGTGACGATCGACACTGGCGCGGCCGGCACGCGCATCGCGGTCGCCAATCCCGGCGCGCCGATTCCCGAGCGCGAGCTTGCGCACGTGTTCGAGCGCTTCTACCGCGCCGATCCGTCGCGCGGCAGCGACGGCGCGAACCACGGCCTCGGCCTGGCGATCGTCAAGGCCGTCGCGCAGATGCACGGCGGCGTCGTGTTCGGCGAGAGCCGCGGCGGCATCAACGTTTTCGGTTTCACCGTCAACGACGCCGCGGCGTTCTGATTCACGGCACACTCGGGTCGCGGCGCTCTTCTACAATCCGCGCATGAGCGAACCCG
>DASSVA010000299.1:0-2945 GCA_035706385.1 Solimonas sp.
AACTCGCAGCTGAACGGCGCGATTGCGGCCGTACGAAAACATGCGCGCCATGAGCCGTTAGAATTCGCACCCGGCGCGCGGCGGCGAACCGCGCCGAACCTATTACATGGAGACAAACGATGGCCGCGTCCCCCGCACCGATCCGCAAGCTGCTCGTCGCGAACCGCGGCGAGATTTCGATCCGCGTGATGCGCGCGGCGGCGGAGCTGGGCATTCGCACGGTCGCGATCTACGCGCACGAGGATCGTTTCGCGCTGCACCGTTTCAAGGCCGACGAGTCGTATCTGGTCGGCCGCGGCCAGAAACCGATCGCCGCGTATCTCGACATCGCCGACATCATTCGCATCGCGCGCGAGGCCGGCGTCGACGCGATCCATCCCGGCTACGGCTTCCTGTCCGAAAATCCGCAATTCGCCGACGCCTGCGCCGAAGCCGGCATCCGCTTCATCGGTCCGCAACCCGAGGTGCTGCGCGCGCTCGGCGACAAGGTTGCGGCGCGCAAGGCGGCGATCGCGGCCAAGGTGCCGGTGTTGCCGGCGTCGGCCGCGCTGCCGTACGAACTCGACGCGTGCAAGAAGCTGGTCGCCGAGATCGGCTATCCGGTGATGATGAAGGCGAGCTGGGGCGGCGGCGGCCGCGGCATGCGCGTGATCGAATCGCAAGACGAACTCGCGACGCAGATGGCGAGCGCGCGCAGCGAAGCGAAGTCGGCGTTCGGCAACGACGAGGTCTACGTCGAAAAGCTGGTGCGCCGTGCGCGGCACGTCGAGGTGCAGGTGCTTGGCGACACGCACGGCAATCTGATCCACCTGTTCGAGCGCGACTGCTCGGTGCAGCGCCGCAACCAGAAAGTCGTCGAGCGCGCGCCGGCGCCGTATCTGTCGGACGCGCAGCGCAACGAACTGTGCGACGCCGCGCTGCGGCTGTGCCGGCAGGTCGACTATTCGCATGCCGGCACCGTCGAATTTTTGATGGACGCCGACAGCGGCGCGTTCTATTTCATCGAGGTCAATCCGCGCATCCAGGTCGAGCACACGGTCACCGAAATGGTCACCGGCGTCGACATCGTCAAGGCGCAGATCCGCGTCACCGAAGGCGGCCGCATCGGCGACGCCGCGCACGATTCGACGCCGGCGCTGCCGGCGCAGGACCAGGTGCGGCTCAACGGCCATGCGCTGCAATGTCGCGTGACGACCGAAGACCCGGAGAACGGCTTCACGCCGGACTACGGCCGCCTGCTCGCGTACCGCAGCCCGGCCGGTTTCGGCATCCGTCTCGACGGAGGCACCGCGTACGGCGGCGCGGTCGTCACGCCGTATTACGACTCGCTGCTGGTCAAGGTCACGGCGTGGGCGCCGACCACCGGCGATGCGATCGCGCGCATGGACCGCGCGCTGCGCGAATTCCGCATCCGCGGCCTGTCGACGAACCTCGCGTTCCTCGAAAACGTCATCAACCACGAGCAGTTCAAGTCCGGTGAATGCATCACGCGCTTCATCGATTCGACGCCGGAACTGTTCGTGTTCACGCCGCGCCGCGACCGCGCGACCAAGCTGCTGCGCTTCATCGGCGAGGTGATCGTCAACGGCAATCCGCAGATGAAAGGCCGCGAGCCGCCGAAGCTGCCGCTCGCGGCGCCGCGCCTGCCGGTGCTGCCGCGCACCGCGCTGGCGACACCGCCGCCGTCCGGCACGCGCGACGTGCTGCTGGCGCGCGGTCCGGCCGGTTTCGCGCAGTGGCTGAAGGATCAGCCGCAGGTGCTGCTGACCGACACGACGATGCGCGACGCGCACCAGTCGCTGTTCGCGACGCGCATGCGCACCGCCGACATGACGCCGATCGCGCCGTATTACGCGCGCATGGCGGCGAACCTGTTCTCGATCGAATGCTGGGGCGGCGCGACCTTCGACGTCGCGCTGCGCTTCCTGAAGGAAGACCCGTGGGACCGACTCGCGCAACTGCGCCAGGCGATCCCGAACATCGCGTTCCAGATGCTGCTGCGCTCGGCGAACGCGGTCGGCTACACGAATTACGCCGACAACGTCGTGCAGTTCTTCGTCAGGCAGGCGGCGGCCAACGGCATCGACATTTTCCGCGTGTTCGATTCGCTGAACGCGGTCGACAACATGCGCGTCGCGATGGACGCGGTGATCGACGCCGGCGCGGTCTGCGAAGGCACGATCTGCTACACCGGCGATCTGTTCGACGCGAGCCGGCCGAAGTTCAATCTGCGCTACTACGTCGAGATGGCGAAGCAGCTCGAAAAAGCCGGTGCGCACGTGCTCGGCATCAAGGACATGGCCGGCGTCTGCAAGCCGCGCGCGGCGCGCGAACTGGTCCGTGCGCTTAAAGCAGAGATCGGCCTGCCGATCCATTTCCACACGCACGACACCAGCGGCATCGCCGCCGCCAGCGTACTCGCCGCGGTCGAAGCCGGCTGCGACGCGGTCGACGGCGCGCTCGATGCGATGTCCGGCCTGACCTCGCAGCCGAACCTCGGCGCGATCGCCGCGGCGCTGCGCGGCAGCGAGCGCGATCCCGGCGTCGATCTCGACGCCTTGCAGCAGCTGTCCGATTACTGGGAGGACGTGCGCCGCATCTACGCGCCGTTCGAGGCCGACATCCGCTCCGGCACCGCCGACGTCTATCGCCATGAGATGCCGGGCGGCCAGTACACGAACCTGCGCGAGCAGGCGCGCGCGCTCGGCCTCGCGCCGCGCTGGGCGGAAGTGTCGAAGGCGTATGCCGACGTCAACCGCCTGTTCGGCGACATCGTCAAGGTCACGCCGAGTTCGAAAGTCGTCGGCGACATGGCGCTGTTCATGGTCGGCAACGATCTGACGCCGGCGCAGGTGCTCGACCCCGACGCGCCCATCGACTTCCCGGAGTCGGTGGTGTCGCTGATGCGCGGTGAGCTCGGCTTTCCGCCGGAAGGTTTTCCGGAG
>DASSVA010000300.1:0-4383 GCA_035706385.1 Solimonas sp.
TCGTCGCCGTCGACCCGGACGGCAAGCCGCGGCCGGTGCCGCCGCTGCAACCGGAAACCGAGATCGACCGCTTCCGTTACGAGGAAGCGCAGTTGCGGCGCGAGCTGCGCCTTTCGCACGCCGAGGCGCTGAAGAAACTGCGCGGCGGACGGATCCGCGCGGGCGCCATCCAGACCGCGCGTTAGCCCGGCTCGGCATCCGGCTGCTGCGACGGATGCGCGCGCTGGAATGCCGGCAGCGTCTCGCAATGCGCGGCGATCGCCGCGAGCCGCGGGAACTTCGCCATGTCGCATGCGAAACGGCGCGCCGCGAACAGCTGCGGCACGAGCACGCAATCGGCGAGCGTCGGCGCATCGCCGAATGCGAACGGCGTCGCCGGCCGCGCGGCGGCTTCGCTCTCCAGCGCCGTCAGCCCGCGCTCGATGAAGTGCCTGAGCCACGCGGCGCGACGCGCATCGTCGATCTTCAGTTCGTCGCGCAGATAGTTCAGCGTGCCGGTGTTCTGCATCGGCTGGACGTCGGCGATGATCGCCTGCGCGAACGCCTGCACGGCCGCGCGCGATCGCGGCTCGGCCGGAATCAGGCGCGGCGCCGGCTGCAGCGCGTCGAGATAGTCGACGATCGCCAGCGACTGCGCGATGCGGAACCCGCCGTCGACCAAGAGCGGCACGCGGCACTGCGGATTGAGCGTGCGGTACGGCTCGACGAGCTGCTGGCCGCCGTCGCGAACGAGATGGACCGGCACGATCTCGTATGCGAGCTGTTTGAGATTCAGCGCGATGCGGACGCGATAGCTCGCCGACGAACGCCAGTACGAATAGAGCTTGAGCATGTTTACTCGCCTTCTTAAAAGCTGGTCATTCCCGCGAAAGCGGGAATTCAGAGCGGCGAACACGGCTGCCGCTTCAGCGCGCCACGCGCACCGTCTGCTCGATCGCCCCGAACAGCGACGCGCCGTCGGCGTCGCGCATCTCGATCCGCACGCGATCGCCGGATTTCAGGAACGGCGTCTGCGGCCGGCCACGCGTGATCGTTTCGACCATGCGCAGTTCGGCGATGCACGAATAGCCGAGGCCGCCGTCGGCGACCGGCCGGCCGGGGCCGCCGTCGGCGTCGCGATTCGAGACGGTGCCGGAGCCGATGATGCTGCCGGCGACCAGCGGACGCGTCGCCGCGGCGTGCGCGACGAGCTGGCCGAAATCGAAGGTCATGTCGACGCCGGCGTCCGGTTTGCCGAACGGGGCGCCATTGACGAACGACAGCAGCGGTCGATGCACGCGACGACCATCCCATGCGCCGCCGAGCTCGTCCGGCGTGATCGCGCATGGCGCGAATGCCGACGACGGCTTGGCCTGGAAGAAGCCGAAACCTTTCGCCAGTTCGTTCGGAATCAGATTGCGCAGCGAAACGTCGTTGACGAGCATCACGAGGCGAATCCGTTCGCGCGCCGCGTCCGGCGTCGCGCCCATCGCCACGTCGTCGGTGATGACGGCGATCTCGGCTTCGAAGTCGATGCCGTGCGCTTCGCTGACGGCGACGATGTCCGCGCACGGATCGAGAAAGCTGTCGCTGCCGCCCTGATACATCAGCGGATCGGTCCAGAAGCTCGCCGGCATTTCGGCGCCGCGCGCCTTGCGCACGAGTTCGACGTGGTTGACGTATGCCGAACCGTCGGCCCACTGGTACGCGCGCGGCAGCGGCGAATGACAGGCGCGCGGATCGAAAGCCCGCGCGTCGGCGTCGAGGCTGCCGATGTTCAGGGCGTCGCTGATTTCGGCGAGTCCGGCGGCGACGTCGCGCCAGCGATCGAGCGCGTCCTGCAGGGTGTTCGCGATCTGCGGCACTTCGACGCAGCGCGTCAGGTCGCGCGAGACGACGACGAGTCGGCCGTCGCGCGTACCGTCGTTCAGCGTCGCGAGCTTCACGGTTGCACCTGCCACGAGCGATGGTAATCGGCCCATTCGACGCGTTCGGCCGCGTCGCCGACGTCGAGCGCGTCGCGCGCGTCGATCATCACCGCGTATTCGTCGGTCGCGGGTTTGCTCTGGTTCAGCATCTTGCCGAGCGCTTTCGGATGCGGGCCGTGCGTGAAGCCGCAGGGATGCAGCGTCACCATGCCCGGGTGGATGTGATCGCGCGAGAAGAAGTCGCCGGCGTGATAGAAGATCACTTCGTCGAAGTCGTCGTTGTTGTGGAAGAACGGCACCTTGATCGCACCCGGATCGGTCTCGAACGGCCTTGGCGCGAACGTGCAGACGACGAAGCGCTGTGAGACGAACGTGGTGTGTGCGCTCGGCGGCAGATGGTAGCGGTGCGACATCAGCGGCCGGAGATCGCGCACATTGATGCGCACCGGCATCAGGCTGCCGTGCCAGCCGACCGTGTCGAGCGGGTTGTACGGATAGCTGACGGTGGAAACCTGCTGGCGCCGCTTGATGCGCACCCGCCAGTCACCGGCTGCGGCGGCCTGCGCGCGGAACGCATCGTCGAGGCGCGGATAGTCGAGCATCGCCGGATCGAAGATCGCGTGTTCGCCGACCAGGCCCTTGTCCGGCAGCGCGTAGTGCGAATTCGTCGCCTCGATCAGCAGCAGCGCGAGCGGCGCCGTCGCGTCGATCCGCCACATCGTGCCGCGCGGCAGCACGATGTAGTCGCCGGCGGCGATCGTCAGATGGCCGTAATCGCAGAACAGTTCCGCGCTGCCGGCGTGCACGAACAGCAGTTCGTCGCCGTCGGCGTTGCGCGCGAGTTCCGTCATCGGGCGTTCGCAGATCCACCAGCGCATCCGCAGGTTGGCGTTGTGCAGGATCGCGTGCGCATCCCACGGCGAGCCGCTCGCGCCGAGTTTCGCGAGATCGAACGCGCGCGGCCGCAGCGGACCTTCCCAGTTCGTCCAGCCGGTCGGCGGACGCGGATGGATCATCTGCGTCGAAGGGCCGAAGAAGCCTTCCTTGCCAAGCTCGCGCTCGACGTGGCCGGCCGGCAGATCGGCGTGCGCCTGTCTTGAGGCGAGCCCTTCGACGACCGGGCGGTAGATCCATTTGTTCATGGCTCGCTCGCGGTGATTGGTGATTGGTGATTGGTGACAATGATCCGGATCCCTTCTCCGAATCACGAATCAGGCCTCAGACAGCACGCCGCGGCGGATCTGGTCTTCCTCGATGCTCTCGAACAGTGCCTTGAAATTGCCTTCGCCGAAACCTTCGTTGCCTTTGCGCTGGATGATCTCGAAGAAGATCGGACCGATCACCGTGCTCGTGAAGATCTGCAGCAGGATACCGTCGACCGGCGCGCCGTCGATCAGGATGTTCAGCTCGCGCAGCCGCGCAAGCGGTTCGCCGTGGTTCGGCACGCGTGCGTCGACGCGCGCGTAATACGTCTCCGGCGTGTCCATGAACGTCACGCCGCGCGCACGCAGCGCGCTCACCGTCGCGTAGATGTCGTCGCTCGCCAGCGCGATGTGCTGGATGCCTTCGCCGCGGTATTCGCGGATGAATTCCTCGATCTGCGATTTGTCGTCCGACGATTCGTTGATCGGAATGCGGATCTTGCCGCACGGCGAGGTCATCGCTCGCGACACGAGGCCGGTCTGCCTGCCTTCGATGTCGAAATAGCGGATCTCGCGGAAATTGGCGATGCGTTCGTAGAAACCGCCCCAGGTCTGCATGTTGCCGCGCGAGACGTTGTGCGTCAGATGGTCGATCGTCGTCAGGCCGACGCCCTGCGGCGCACGCTCGATATCGTCGAAGAACTTGAAATCGACGTCGTAGATCGAATGATCCGCGCCGTAACGGTCAATGAAATACAGCACGCTGTTGCCGATGCCGTAGACCGCCGGCAGGTTCAGCTCCATCAGGCCCGGCCGCGTGTCGAACGCGACCGCGCCCTGCGCGACCGCGTGCGCGTGCGCGGCGACGGCATCGCGCACGCGCCAGCCCATCGCGCAGGCCGACGGACCATGCGTCTGCGCGAACTGCTGGAAGTGCGTGTACGGCGTCGCGTTGACGAGAAAGTTGATGTCGTTCTGGCGGAACAGCGTGACGTCCTTGCGGCGGTGCCTGGCGATCGCGGTGAAGCCGAGCATCTCGAACAACGCGTGCAGCTGCGCGATGCCGGCGGCGTCCGGCGCGGTGAATTCGACGAACTCGAAGCCGTCGGTGGCGAGCGGGTTGGCGGGCGTGGCGTTCATGTGTGGTCTCGATGGCAATGAATGGCGGAAACGATCAGGCGGCGAGCGTCCGGCCACGCGGCGGCACCGATTCGTCGCCGGCGTACAGCCGCCCGGCCGCGAGCGGCGGCTGCGCCTGCAGAACATCGACCAGCGCCGACAGGTCGCGCGTCATGACCTCGGCGAGCGCGTCGAGCGAACGGATGACGAAATAG
>DASSVA010000301.1:0-4250 GCA_035706385.1 Solimonas sp.
GATGCGCCACCTCGAACTCGTCGTGCTGCGCGAATTCACCGTGCACCAGCGGCTGCGCGAGCTGCGCGCGACGCGCAAGCGGCTGGAGATTTTCGAGTCGCGCCATCAGGAGCTGATCAGCGGCACCAACGATGCCGTCGCGCACATCCAGGAAGGCATCCTCTGCGACGCCAACCCGGCGTTCGCGCAGCTGCTCGGCCACGACAGTGCGCGCACGCTGGTCGGCCTGCCGCTGATGGACCTGGTCGGCGCCGGCTTCGCGCCCAAGGTCAAGGAACAGCTGAAGCTGCTGCTGCGCGGCAAGACCGACAAGCGCGCGCTCGATTGCTGCCTGGTCCGCCAGGACGGCAAGCCGGTCGCGATCAGCGCGCGGCTGACCGTCACCGAAGTCGAAGGCGAGCAGCTGATCGAGATGCTGATTCGCGCCGAAGCCGCGCAGGCGGCACCGGGCGGCGCAGCCGCGCCGAGCGGCCGGCTGCAATTCTTCGAAAACCTCGGCGCGGCGATCGCCGGCGCCGGCCAGCAGAAGCAGCAGCGCACCGCGCTGCTGCTGGCGGTCGACGCGTGGCCGGCATTCGAGGAGCGGCTTGGTCTGCACGATGCCGAACAGGCCGTGCTGGAACTGTCGAAGTGGCTGCAGTCGAAGCTGCAGAGCAGCGACCAGATCTTCCGCTTCTCGACCCATGAGCTCGCCGTGCTGGCGACGTTCAAGGACGGCGCCGGCGTGCAGAGCTGGGGCGAGACGATCGTCGAGGAAGCGCGCAAGCAGATCTTCAACACCGCCGGCCACGAGGCGCAGCTGAGCCTGACCGTCACCGCGTATCCGTTCAGCGGCAGCGAACAGGCCAGCGCGATCGTCGCCGAACTGAGCGGCACCGCGCGTCAGCTGTCCGCCAAGGGCGGCAAGCGCTTCGCCAATCTCGGCGCGACCGCCGAGAATTCGCTGCAGGAGCGCGAGGACCAGCGCCGCGCGGAAATGGTGCGCAAGGCGATCGACGACAACCGCCTCAAGCTCGCCTACCAGTCGATCGCCAGCCTCGAAGGCGATTCGCGCCAGCATTTCGACGTGCTGCTGCGGATGATCGACGAGGAAGGGCGCGAACTGCATGCGTCCGAATTCCTGGGCGGCGCGGAGAAAGCCGGCCTGATGTGCGCGATCGATCGCTGGGTCACGAAGCGCGCGCTGAAGATGCAGGCCAAGCGCGACGGCGCGCAACAGGCATCGAGCCTGTTCGTGAAGCTGTCCGAGGACACGCTAAAGGACAGCGAGAATTTCATCGTCTGGCTGAAGGAAGAGCTCAAGGCACGGCCGCTGCGCGCCGGCGAGATCGTCTTCGAAATCCAGGAGCGCGTCCTGCAGAACCACATCCGCAAGGCCAAGCTGCTGACGCAGAGCCTGATCGATCTCCACGCGCAGGTCGCGATCGAGCATTTCGGCATCGGTTCGAATTCGGCGCAGATGATCGAGCACATTCCGGCGCAGTTCGTGAAGTTCCATCAGTCGTTCGCGAAGGACTTCGGCGTGAAGGAAACGCAGAAGCAGATGGCGTCGCTGATGGATATCGCCAAGCAGCGCCAGATCAAGGTCATCGTCAGCCACATCGAGGACGCGAACGTGATGGCGCGGCTGTGGCAGATGGGCGTGAACTTCATCCAGGGCTACCACGTGCAGGAACCGGAAGTGGTGCTGCTGTCGGCGGACGTCGCACCCCGCTAAGAATCGGCGGCGACAACAAAAAAGGCGGCCTCGCGGCCGCCTTTTTTGCTGAACCGAAGCTCAGACCGTCTGCGCCTGTTGCAGCGCGGCGATCCGTACTTCGAGCGGCGGATGCGAGGCGAACAGCTTCGCGAGCTGGCCGCCGCTGATGCCCATCGCCGTCATGTTCTGCGGCAGCGACGACTGGCCGTGCGCCGCCTGCAGGCGCTGCAATGCGGCGATCATCTTGCGCTTGCCGGCCAGATGCGCACCGCCGGCGTCGGCGCGGAATTCGCGCTGACGCGAGAACCACGCGACGATCATGCTGGCGAGAATGCCGAACACGACTTCGAGAATCATCACCGTGAAGAAATAGCCGATGCCCGGACCACGCTGCTCGTCCGAGCCGCGCCGGAACACGGCCTGGTCGATCGCGTACCCGACCACGCGCGCGAGAAACATCACGAAAGTGTTCAGCACGCCCTGGATCAGCGTCAGCGTCACCATGTCGCCGTTGGCGACGTGGCTCATCTCGTGGCCGAGCACCGCTTCGACCTCGTCCTGATTCATCGTGTGCAGCAGGCCGGTCGACACCGCGACCAGCGCGTTGTTGCGACTCATGCCGGTCGCGAACGCATTCGGCTCCGGCGCATCGAAGATCGCGACTTCCGGCATGCCGATGCCGGCGGCGCGCGCCTGGCGTTCGACGGTTTGCAACAGCCACATCTCCGACGAGCTGCGCGGCTCCTTCAGCACCTTGGCGCCGGTCGACCACTTGGCGATCGTCTTCGACAGCGCCAGCGAGATGAATGCGCCGCCCATGCCGAACACGAAGCAGAACACCAGCAGCGCCGGATAGTTCAGGCCGTTGGCCATCAGCCAGCGATTGACGCCGAGCAGCGACGTGACGACGCTGAGCACGAGGACGATCGCGAGGTTGGTCGCGAGAAACAGGAAGACGCGTTTCATAAAAGTCGGAATTGCCTTTTCGGTCGGGACGCAGCTCAGACAGCTGGGGACAGCCGCAGTTCTTTCAAGACCGCCGTCGCGTCATTTGCCGTCCGCATAAACGCTGTCGACTCGCTGGAAGCCGCGCGGCAGGTGGCTGCCACGACTCGCGCGCGAACCGTTGTAATGCGCCAGATCGGCCGGCTTCAGCGTCAGCGTCCGCTTGCCGCAGACCAGTGTCAGGCTGCTGTCAGCCGGCAGTACGCACGACGCCAGAATGCGATCTTCGCCTTTCAGCGCGACGAGCTTGTTGCCCTTGCCCTTCGCCAGTTCCGGCAGTTCGGCGAGCGGGAACACCAGCAGCCGTCCCTCGGCGGTGATCAGCGCGTAACGATCGTTGCCGAGATCAGCGACGCGAACCGGCGTCAGTACATTGGCACCGGCCCCGACATTGATGACCGCCTTGCCGGCTTTCTGCCGCGATTCGAGATCGCCGAGCCGTGCGACGAAACCGTAACCTTCGTCGCTGCCGAGCACGAGGCGTTCGCTGGCCTCGCCCATCATCAGGCCGGTGATGCGGCCGCCGTCCTGGATGTCGAGGCGCGTCGTCACCGGCTCGCCCTGCGAACGCGCCGACGGCAGCTCGCGCGGATTGAGCGTGTAGCAGCGCCCCTTGTGGTCGATCAGGATCAGCAGCTGGTTGGTCTTGCCCTGCGCGGCGAAACCGAATTCGTCGCCGGACTTGTACGACAGCGCGGTCGGGTCGAGCTCGTGTCCCTTGCCGGCACGAATCCAGCCGGCTTTCGACAGCACCACCGTGACCGGTTCGGCCGGCAGGATTTCCGTCGCTTCCATCGCCGCCGCCGGCGGTCGCGCATTGATCGCGCAGCGCCGCTCGTCGCCGTATTTCTTCGCGTCTTCCTTCAGCTCGTCACCGATCAGCTTCTTCAGCTTGTCGTCGTCGCCGAGCAGTTCCTCGAGCCGCGCGCGTTCGGCGGCGAGCTCTTCCTGCTCGCCCTTGATCTTCATCTCCTCGAGCTTCTGCAAATGACGCAGCTTGAGGTCGAGTATCCATTCGGCCTGTGCGTCGGACAGCGCGAACGTGCTGATCAGCCTGGCCTTCGGATCGTCCTCGAAGCGGATGATGCGGATCACCTCGTCGATGTTCAGATACGCGATCAGCAAACCTTCGAGGATGTGCAGGCGCTCGTTGACCTTGGCGAGTCGATGATTGAGGCGGCGCGTCACCGTCGCGAAGCGGTAATCGAGCCATTCGCTGAGAATTTCCTTGAGATTCTTCACGCGCGGCCGGCCGTCGAGGCCGATCATGTTGAGATTGACGCGATAGCTTTTTTCGAGATCGGTGGTCGCGAACAGATGCGCCATCAACTGTTCGGCATCGACGCGGTTGCTGCGCGGCACGATGACGAGCCGCGTCGGATTCTCGTGGTCGGACTCGTCGCGTAGATCCTCGACCAGCGGCAGCTTCTTCGCGCGCATCTGCTCGGCGATCTGTTCGAGCACCTTGGCCGGCGACACCTGGTGCGCGAGATGCGTGACGATGATGTTGCCGTCGTCGTCGCGCTCCCAGCGCGCGCGCGCGCGG
>DASSVA010000302.1:0-2445 GCA_035706385.1 Solimonas sp.
CTCGCCGCGCTGCAGCTCAAGTTCGGCGACAAGGCGCGCGCCGCGGCGGTGATGGAGCTCGCCAACCGGCTCGGGTTTCTGAAGACCGCCGACGAGCGCCTGCGGCTGGTGACGCTGACCGCGCAGATCGGCGCGCCGTTCGAGGCCGGTTCGCTGCTGCAATCGTTGATCGATCGCAAGCAGGTCGCCGACGACACGGCGAGCCGCAAGCTGCTCGCGCAGCTCTGGCTCGCGGCGCGCGAAGACAGTCTCGCGCTGCCGGCGCTGCAGACGCTGGTGAAAACCGCGCCGAGCGCGGCACTGTACAGCCAGCTTGCGCAGCTGCACCTCGATCGCGACGAGTACGGCGAAGCCGCGCAGGCGCTGAAGCAGGCGATCGCGCTCGGCAAGCCGGACGACAAGTCGCGCGGCAAGACCTGGCTCGCGCTCGGCTTCGCGCAATACCAGCAGGCCGACGTCGACGGCGCGCTGGCGTCGTTCCGCGAGGCCGACAAGCTCGCCGACGGACATGCGTCGGCGAGCGAATGGATCAAGTATGTGGAAAGCGGCAAGGCGCGCGAACAGGCACTGCAGGCGGCGAGCGAACGCGGCGGTCGCGACGACGACCAGGTGCAGCTCAGCGGCCGGCTCAGCGGCGATGCGGTGGCGCTCGGCAGCGGCGGCGCGCCGCAGGGTGTCGCCGCGATCGCGAGCGGCAAGCTGACGCCGATCGGGGCCGATGCGAGCGGCAACGCCGACGGCACGATCCCGGCGTGGACCGGCGGCCTGCAGCGCGCGCAGTGGCCGAAGACGTTTCACGCCGGCCAGCGGCTCGCCGATCCGTTTGCGAACGACAAGCCGCTGTTCACGATCACCGCCGCCAATCTCGCGCAGTACCGCAATCGCCTCAGCGCCGGCCATCTCGCGCTGTTCGCGAAATATCCGGACTACCGGATGCCGGTCTACGCAAGCCGGCGCAGCGTCGCGTATCCGCAGGCGATCTACGACGCCAGCCGCGCCAACGTCGGTCGCGCGAAACTGACCGGTTCCGACGAGCTGACCGGTGCGCATCTCGGCGTGCCGTTCCCGCAGCCGCAATCCGGCGTCGAGATCATGTGGAATCATCGCACCCGCTATCGCGGCAACACGCTGATCACGCAGTCGACGCAGGCGGTCGTGCGGCCGAACGATGAAGCGCCGACGTATCTGAAACAGACCGAGCGCATCCTGTTCCGCTACGGCAACACGCGCGATCCGAGCAATCTCGCCGACGACAACATCCTGCTGTACTACCTGACCTGGTTCGGCAAGTCGCGCGGCGACATCGACTTCGTCGCGCTGGTCCACGAGACCGCCAATTCGCTGAAGCAGCCGCGCGGCATCTGGGTCATTCCGCCCGGCATCCCGAAGATGTTCCGCGTGCCGCCGGTCGGTTACGACCAGCCGTTTCCGGGTTCGGAAGGCTTGATGTTCCTCGACATGATCGACATGTACAACGGCGCGTTCGACCGCTACGTCTGGAAGCTGGTCGGCAAGCGCGAGCTGTACATCCCGTACAACAGCTACCGGCTCAGCGATGGTCGTTACAAGTACGCGCAGCTGCTGACGCCGAAGTTCTTCAACCCGGCGGCCGCGCGTTACGAACTGCATCGCGTCTGGCAGATCGAGGCGACCGAGCGCGGCGGCAAGCGCCACAGCTTCGGCACGCGCACGTTCTACGTCGACGAGGACAGCTGGAATGTCGTGCTGGTCGAGAACGAGGACCACGACGGCCGCCTGTGGCGTTTCCAGGAAGGCCATCTGCTGCCGTCGTACGACGCGCAGGCCGCGAACTGTGCGCCGGTCGTGACCTACGATCTGAAGGACGGCCGCTACTTCGTCAACCGGCTGTTCGCCGAGGATCCGCCGGCGCAGTTCGACGTGCCGATGCGCAAGGGCGAGTTCATGCCGGGCAATGTCCGTGCGCGCTACGGCCGGTTCTGAGGCGCCGGACAGCAACACGGATATCGCCGCTCACTCGTCCCGTCTGGCCTGCCGATAGGCGCTGGGCGCGGTCGAAGTCCAGCGTTGGAATGCCCTGCTGAAGTTGGCGGAATCGGAGTAGCCCAGCCGGTCAGCGATCTGTTCGATGCTTAGGCTCGAATTGCTCAGCAGTGTGATCGCCTCTCGTTGCAGGACATCATCCAGTATCTTTCTGAAGCTGACGCCGTGGCTCGCCATCTTTCGGCGAATCGTGCGTGGCGACATGTGGAGCTTTTGCGCGACGTCTTCCAGCCCGGGATAACGGCCGTTGCGATGGATCAGCGTTGCGCGAATCCGGGCCAGCAGATCCTCGGTTTCTCCGAGGATCGCGAGTTCCCGTTCCAGTTGCGCCGTGACCTGCAAAACCGTGATGGCATTGGCCATCGGCAAGGCCATGTCGAGGATTGCCGCAGGAAAACGTATCTGATTGGACGGTTTGCCGAA
>DASSVA010000303.1:0-8250 GCA_035706385.1 Solimonas sp.
TTGCGCGTGGTCTTGCCGGTTTCGAGGAACTGCGCGATGTTCGCGCCGGACGCCCACCATGCGGTGCTCAGCAGCGAGACATCGAGTTCGACCGCCTCGCCGGTGCGTTCGCGGTGGAACAGCGCGCCGGAAATGCCGCCGGCGATCGTCATGCCGCCGATCGAATCGCCGAACGCCATGATGCCCTGCGACAGCGGCCCTTCGAGTTCGGCCGGCGACATCGCGTAGCCGACGCCGCTGCGCGACCAGAACGCGGTGCCGTCGAAACCGCCGACGTCGCGCTCGGGGCCCTTGTCGCCGTACGCGCTGCCGCGCGCGTAGATGATCTTCGGATTGGCGGCGCGGATGTGCTCGACGTCGAACCTGTTCTTCTGCCGCACCGACGGCAGGTAGTTGGTGAGGAACACGTCGGCGGTCTTCGCCAGTTCGTACAGCACCGCCTGGCCTTCGGCGGTCGACACGTCGATGCCGACGCTGCGCTTGCCGCGGTTCGGATGCTCCATCAGCGGATTGCGGTTCGGATCGACCGGGATGCCGCCCATGTTGATGAAGCCGCGCTGCGTGTCGCCGCGCACCGGATGCTCGACCTTGATCACGTCGGCGCCCCAGTCGGCGAGGATCGCGCCGGCGGCCGGCACGAACGTGAACTGTGCGACCTCCAGCACCCGCACGCCCTTCATTACTTGCGTCATACCGTCTCCATCCGCTTGTCGTCTGCTGCTATTGAACACCGCTGTTGGTCGAAATCATATCGTGTTTGCCGCACGCGCCGCGACGGCGCGGTGCGTCACGGGACCGCAAGCATCGTTGCCTGCGCGTGCTGATTTGCCGTCGGCGGACCCTAGTCGAGGAGATGCGCGCGGATCGCGGTCAGCGCGTCCGTGTCGATGCCGAGTGCCTCGCGCAGATAGTGTCCGGTGTCGCCGTGCTCGCGCTCGATCGCCGCGAACGCGGCATGCAGGTATTCGGGGTCCGAGCCGAGAATCGCCTGCAGCACGTCCGGCGACAGCGCGCCGAGCAGGCGCTGCCGGCCGATCGTCGCGTGATGGCCGGCCAGCAGCGCGTCGGTCAGCACGTAGTCCTCGACGATCCGCTCGCGCGGCACGCCGAGCGCATCGAGGATCAATGCGGCGGCGATGCCGGTGCGGTCCTTGCCGGCCGTGCAATGGAAGACCACCGGCAGTTCGCCGGCGGCGAGGCGCGCGAACAGCTCGCGATACGCCGGCGCCTGTTCGAACGGCAGACGCCGATACGCCGCATGCATCCGTTCGCGGACCTGATCGGCGCGCGGCACGCCGGCCTGCAGCAGCGTGCGCAGATCGCCGAAGCTGGTGCCGTAATCGCGACTCCAGCAAACGGTGCCGGTGTCGCCCGGCCAGCGGCTCGGCATCGCCTCGCGTTCGCCGGTCGTGCGCAGATCGCAAACCAGGCGGATGCCGAGACCGGCCAGCGTTTCGCAGTCGGCGGCCGTCAGTTCCGCCATGCTGCCGGAGCGATACAAACGGCCCCAGCGCACATGCCGGCCGCCATGCGCGGGATAGCCGCCGAGATCGCGGAAATTGCGGCCGCCTTCGAGCGGCGGCACGCGCACGCCGGCGACGCTGTCGGACGGTCTCATCGAGGCGGCCGATCGGCGCGCCGGCGGCTGCGCTGCGGCGTTACCGCAGCGAGAGGACGTCCGACTTCGACAGCCGGGTCGTCAGCTTGCCGTCGACCATCGACAGCGTGTCGGCCGGCACGACGCGCATCTTGCCGTCGAGGATCAGCGCGACCGCGCCGTCGTCGTCGACGCGATACACCGACGCGAGGCGACCGCCGTTGGCGGCGTACAGCATCTTGCCCTTGTGGGCGATGACGGGCGACGACGCATCGTTCGCGTACGCGCCGGCCGAGAGACCGATCACCGCAAGCACTGCAACCGCGAGCAACGACTTCTTCACTTGAATCTCCGGATTCGGGGGAGGGGAATGCGAATCGCTAAGGTAGCGAACATTAAGCTACGTTAGTATTTTCCCGCGGAGATGTCAAGCGCCGTCGTCGTCGCCGTTCTCCTGGCGCTGCGCCGGTGCGGCGATGTTGCGCGCGATGGTGTCGAGCAGCGCTTCGAGCCGGACCAGATCGTCGTCGCTGAGGCCGGCGAACGCCTGCGCTTCATAGATCGTCGCGGCGGCACCGATGCGATCGAGCAGCGGCCGCGCGGCGGGCGTGAGGTAGACGCAGTAGCCGCGCCGGTCCTGCGGATTCTCGCGACGTTCGAGCAGGCCGTCCTCGCACAGGCGGTCGACCATGCGGCCGGCGGTCACTTCGGTGACCTGCAGCATGTTGGCGATCGCGCGCTGCGTCGCGCCGGGGCTGCGCGAGACCGCCGCGATCAGCCCCCACTTCGCGCGCGACACGCCGGAACTCTGCACGTTCTGGTCGAACTGCTGCCAGAGCTGCCGCGAGATCACGGTCAGCTTGCGGCCGATCGCGCGTTTGCGGGTATCCGGCGCGTGGCCGGGCGGTGCCGTGCTTTTCAAACTCGCTTCCCCCGTCCGCGCGTCGGCACGCCTAGACGCGTTCGATGATGATCGCCGGCGCCATGCCGCCCGCCGCGCACATGGTAATCAGGCCGCGCCGCAGATCGCGCCGCTCCAGCTCGTCGAGCACGGTGCCGATCAGGATCGCGCCGGTCGCGCCGATCGGATGGCCGAGCGCGATCGCGCCGCCGTTGACGTTGATCCGCTCGCGGTCGATCCGCAAGTCGCGGATGAACTTCTCGACGACGACCGCGAACGCCTCGTTGACTTCCCAGAGATCGATGTCGTCCGCCGTCAGGCCGGCGCGCGCGAGCACTTTCTTCGCGGCCGGCACCGGCGCGTTCAGCATCAGCGTCGGGTCGTCGCCGATGTTGGCGCTCGCGATCACGCGCGCGCGCGCTTTCAGGCCGTGCTTCTTCGTGTATGCCTCCGACGCCAGCAGCAGCGCGGCGGCGCCGTCGACGTTGCCGGACGACGTGCCGGCGTGATGGAACGCTGCGATCTTCAGGTCCGGATAGACCTGGTTGATCAGCTTGCGGAACGTCGTGCCGTTGGCGTCGAGCGGCATGTCGGCGATCTGCGCGAACGACGGCTTGAGCTGCGCGAGCGCTTCGAGCGTCGTGTCCGGACGCGGATGCTCGTCCTTGGCGAGCAGCAGTTTGCCGGCGTCGTCGTGCACCGGCACGATCGAGCGGTCGAACCAGCCGCTGGCGATCGCACGCGCCGCGCGCTGCTGGCTTTCGACGCCGAACGCGTCGAGCGCTTCGCGCGTGATGCCTTCCATCGATGCGATCGCGTCGGCGCTGACGCCCTGGTGCGATTGCGGATATTTCGCCTGCAGCCGCGCATTGCCGGTGCCGAGGCCCGGCGACTTCAGGCCGGCGGCCGCTTCGGCCTGCTGCATCGCCGCGATCTGCGAGGTCATCTCGGTGCCGCCGGCGACGATCAGGTCTTCCATGCCGGCCTTGAGTTGTGCGGCCGCGAAATTCACCGCGGTCAGGCCGCTGCCGCAGAAACGGTCGAGCGTCACGCCGCTGACGGTCTTGTCGTAGCCGGCGTCGAGCGCTGCCATGCGGCCCATGTCGCCGCCCTGTTTGCCTTTCTGCGCGCTCGTGCCCCAGATCACGTCATCGACGTCGCGCGTGTCGAAGCCGTTGCGCTCGTGAATCGCCTTGAGCACGGTCGCGGCCAGATGCTGCGGGTGCAGGTCGGCGAGCGCGCCCTTGCCGACCTTGCCGATGCCGCGCGGCGTGCGCACGGCGTCGATGATGAATGCTTCTGCCATCGGGACTTCTCCGGTGTTGGGTGCTGCGGATTGCGTTTTCGCTGAACGGTTACGGGGTGAAGACGCTGATCGGACCACGCTGCGGATCGGGTACATCGGCGCGCCAGCGCACCGAACCGAACGGCCGTTCCAGCCGCCGCCGCACGTGCGCGCCGCCCTGCGCCTTGTTGAACGCGTTGGCCTGCCGCTGCAGTTCGCGATCGGACTGCGTGAAACGATCGCGCTGATGCAGGTAGTCGCCCCAGGTCGGGCAGTGATAGCGCTCGGTCCACAGTTCGGGATTGGCGATGTCGCGCGACAGCGACCACTCGAACGCGCCGTTGCGCAGGCGCGCATGCTGGAGCTTGAGCATCGCCGCGTAGAACTGGCGCGCCTGCGCGGCGTCGACGGTGTAATCGATCTCGATGACGATCGGCCCGCTGCGCGAAGTCAGCTGCAGCGCGACTTCCGGCTCGCGGCCGACTTCGACCGGTTCCAGCTCGCTGAACGAGACGCGCGGCATCGGCAGCAGCAGACCGGCCAGCGAGGTCAGCAGCAGTGCGATGCCGGCGGCGACCAGCGCCGGCCCGACGCCCCAGCTCGCGGTGACCTCGCCCCAGATGAACGCGCCGATCGCGATGCCGCCGGTCAGCGCCGACGAATGCAGCGCGATCGCGCGGCCGGCGACCCAGCGCGGCGCCGATAGCTGCACGGCGACCGAGAACAGCGACACCAGCAGCATGTTCGCCGCGCCGGCGACGACCAGCAGCGCGCAGGTCAGCAGCAGGTGATGGCTGAAACCCATCAGCACGACCGCCGGACTGCTGACCAGGATGCACAGGCGCACCGCCGTCTCCGCGCCGAAGCGTTCACGCACCCGGCTGACGGCGAGCGCGCCGACCACCGCGCCGACGCCGGTCGCGCCGAGCAGCAGGCCGAACGTGCTGGCGTCGCCGTGCAGCAGATCGCGCGCCATCAGCGGCGGCAGCGCGGCGGTCGCGGCGCTGCACAGGCCGAACAGCGCCGCGCGGATCAGCACGATGCGGATCGGCGGCGAGTGCAGCGCATAGCGCGCGCCGGAAATGATCGCGCGGTCGAGCCGTTCCGGCGGCAGGCGGCTGGCGACGTGGCGGCGCTGCCACAGATAGAACATCAGCAGCAGCGGCAGGTAGAACACGGCGTTGACCGCGAACGCGCCCTTGGCGCCGATCGCGACGACGATCAGGCCGCCGATCGCCGGACCGAAACTGCGCGCGATGTTGTAGCTGACCGAGCCGAGCGCGACCGCCGCCGGCAGATGATCGACGTGAACCTGCTCGATGATCGACGACTGCCAGGCCGGCGAATACAGCGCGACGCCGGCGCCGATCAGGCTGCAGAACAGCAGCAGCGTCCACGGTGTCGTCAGGCCGAGCACGGCGATCGCCGTCAGCACCATGCCGGCGAGGCTCGCGAAGCCGAGACCGGCCATCGCGACCTTGCGGCGGTCGAACATGTCGGCGATCGCGCCGGCCGGCACGGCGACCAGCATCAGCGGCAGCATCAGCGCCGATTGCACGAGCGCGACCATGCTCGCCGACGGCGTCAGCCGCGTCATCTCCCAGGCGGCGCCGACGCCGAGAATCAGCTGTCCGAGATTCGACAGCAGGCTCGCCGTCCAGATGTTGCGGAACGTCGTCTCGCGCAGCGGCGCGAACGCGCTCCAGCCGGCGGATCTGGCGTCGGCCGCCGTCATCGCGTCCGCACCGGATGCGGCGATGCAGCGGAACACGACGTCGACACGGACATCTGGCAGCCTCCCGGCGAAGATCTTGGCCTGCAATTGTATGTCGCCGCCGCCGCACGGCGCCGGGACGTGGAAGCCGGGCGCAGACTTGGTAAGCTCCGTCCCGGTTCTGAACAGCACTGCTGTCCATAACCTGGCTTAGCATCATCATAGCAATTCGAGGAGAAACGGATGAGCGCAGGCGGATCTGTGGCGGCGGTGAAGACCTGCCGCGTCGTGCAATGGGCGACCGGCAACGTCGGCGCGCGCTCGCTGCGCACCCTGATCGAGCATCCCGGCCTGGAACTGGTCGGGCTTTACGTCTACGCCGACGCCAAGGCCGGGCGCGACGCCGGCGAACTCTGCGGCCTGCCGCCGACCGGCGTGAAGGCGACGCGCAGCGTCGACGAGATCGTCGCGCTGAAAGCCGATTGCGTGGTCTACATGCCGCAGGCGATCGACGTCGATCATCTCTGCCGGCTGCTCGAATCCGGCAGCAACGTCGTCACCACGCGCACCGAATTCCATCATCCGTCGCGTCTCGACGCCGTGGTCCGCGCGTCCATCGAGGACGCCTGCCGGCGCGGCGGGACGTCGATCCACAGCACCGGCAGCAGTCCCGGTTTCATCACCGAGGCGGTGCCGCTGACGCTGCTGTCGATCCAGCGCCGGCTCGACGCGCTGCACATCAACGAGTTCGCCGATTGCAGTTCGCGCGACTCGCCGGAGATGCTGTTCCGGATCATGGGCTTCGGTCGCGCGCCGAACCCGCAGGCCGAAGCCGGTCGCGTGCAGCACCTGCGCGCCGAATTCGGACCGTCGCTGCGTGTCGTCGCCGACGCCGTCGGCCTGTCGTTCGACAGCATCGAGGCGAGCGGCCAGACCGCGCTCGCGCGCAACACCGTGCGGATCGCCGCCGGCGTCGTCGAGGCCGGCACGGTCGCGGCGATGCGCACGACGGTCGCCGGCATGCGCAACGGCAAGCCGCTGATGACGTTCACCGCGAACTGGTTCATCAGCACCGACATCGACGCCGACTGGAAACTGCGCGGTGACGGCTGGCAGGTGCAGGTCGAAGGCGATTGCCCGCTCGACATGCATCTGCATTTCATGGTGTCCGAAGCGCTCAAGGCGGCGACCACGCCGGGTTATACCGCGCACCGCGCCGTCAACGCCGTGCCGCATGTCTGTGCCGCCGCGCCGGGCATCCGCACGTCGGCGGAACTGCCGCAGTTCATTCCCGATCTCGGCGCGGCGCACCGCTGACATTGCAAATCAACAACGTCGTTGGCTAGTTGCGGCTGCGAAGAGCGCTCGCTTAAACTGCGGGATTCCGAATTCACGGTCGATGAAGTGCGCTGCTGAAGGCCGGAGTCCCTGTCTGCGGGCTGCGCCGCCAGTGCCGGGAGAATCCCGGCCGCTATGCTGCCGACACGACATGCAGAGGAGTTTGCAGATGGAATCCGACCTTCACGGCGTGACGAATCCCGGGCCGAACATCGTGCCGCTGACCCCGGACGAGTGGGACGAGACGGCACGCGACGCGCTCGCCGCGTTTCCCGCCGGCTTCAGGTTCGTGATGAACGGCTGGAGCGCCGGCGACCGTCAGGTGCGCGGCGTCAATGTACTGGGGACGCTGGCTCATTATCCTGCGCTGGCAAAAGCGTTCTGCACGTTCAACGCGCACGTCGCCGCAGCCAGTACGCTGTCGGCGCGGGACCGCGAGATCGCGATCCTGCGCGTGAGCTGGCTGCGCCATGCCGAATACGAGTTCGTCCAGCACCTGATCCTCGGCAAGCGCGCCGGTTTGAGCGACGAGGAACTGGAACGGCTGCAGCACGGCCCGGACGCGGCTGGCTGGTCGGCCGACGATGCCGACCTGGTGCGCGCGGTCGACGAACTGCATGCGCTGTCGCGGATCGCGCCGGCGACCTGGAAGCGGCTGGCGCGGCGCTATGATCCGTCGCAGCTGCTCGATCTGCTGTTCCTGATCGGCTGCTACGAAACGCTGGCGCTGGTCATCAACAGCATCGGCACGCCGGTCGAAGCCGGCGCGCCGCCGCTCGACGCGGCGACGCGTCATCGGCTCTTGACGTCGAAAGCGTCCGCCTGACGCCGGACTGCGGCCGGCGGCAGGCAAGGAGAGAGACGGATGTCCCGTTATTTGTTCGTGGTGCACAGCAACGCGGCCGACGGCCGCGAGCAGGAATACGACGACTTCATGACGAAACACGTCGACGACATCCTCGCGCTGCCGGGCGTGATCTGGGGGCGCCGCGGCGCCATCGCCGCGGCACAGGCGCGGCCGGCGCCGGATGCGCATCCCCGACAACACAAGTACATCACGGTGTTCGAGGTCGAGACCGACGATCTGCAGGGCTTCATCAACGAGATGAACGGCCGCGTGATGTCGGGCCGCATCGCGCGCAGCGGCGCGGTCGCCGACGCCGTGCCGGTGTTCTGGGAGGTGCTGCAGATGGACCCGGCGAGCGCCGCGCAGGCGGCCCGCTAGAACGGTGTCATGCCGCGCCATGTTTTTGTCGTGCACACCAACGCGGTCGATGACCGCGACGACGAGTTCAACGCCTGGTATTCGGGCCCGCATCTCGCCGATCTGCGGCGCCTGCCCGGCGTCGTGTCGGTGCGGCGTTTCCGCATCGCCGGCGCGCAGGTCCGTGACACGCCGTCGCCGCACCGTTATC
>DASSVA010000304.1:0-26661 GCA_035706385.1 Solimonas sp.
CCGACGCTGCTGGTCTGCGACGAGCCGACCGGCGATCTCGACCGCAGGACCGCCGACGAAATCCTCGGCCTGCTGCAGATTCTCAACCGCGAGCACGGCAAGACCATCGTCATGGTCACGCACGATCCGAAGGCGGCGGAATACGCGCGGCGGCAGTTGCACATGGACAAAGGCACGCTCGTCGACCCGCCGCAGCACGCCTGACGGAGACTGCGATGAAATACTTTCCGCTGCTCTGGGCGACGCTGTGGCGCAAGAAGACGCGGACGATCTTCACGCTGCTGTCGATCGTCGTCGCGTTCCTGCTGTTCGGCATGCTGCAGGGCGTCAACGCGGCGTTCCGGCAGGGCGTCAGCAATGCCAACGTCAACCGCCTGATCGTCACCAGCAAGATCTCGCTGACCGAGCCGCTGCCGGTCTCGCAGCAACAGCGGATCGCCTCGGTGCCGGGCGTCGCCGGCGTCGCCTCGTCGACCTGGTTCGGCGCGTATTACCAGGAACCGAAGAACTTCGTGTTCGCGACGCCGGTCGAGATCGACGACTACCTGCACGTCATTCCCGAGATCAAGATCGCGCCGGCGCAGGTCGACGCGCTGAAACACAACCGCACCGGCCTGATCGTCGGCGAGGAGCTGATGAAGCAGTACGGCTGGAAGATCGGCCAGCGCATCTCGCTGCACTCGACGATCTGGGTCAACAAGTACGACGGCCGCTCGGACTGGCCGTTCGACATCGTCGGCACCTACGACTTCACCGGCGACCGTTCGCAGACGCTCGGTGCACTGTTCAACTACGCGTACATCGACGAAGCGCGCACGTTCGGCGCCGGCACGGTCGGCTGGTGGGTGGTGTCGGTGAAAGATCCGGCGCAGTCGGCGCAGATCGGCGCGGCGATCGACAAGCTGTTCGAGAACTCGCAGGACGAAACCAAATCGCAGAGCGAGAAGGAATTCACGCAGTCGTTCATGAAGCAGCTCGGCGACATCAACTTCATCGTCAAGGCGATCCTCGGCGCGGTGTTCTTCACGCTGCTGTTCCTGACCGGCAACACGATGATGCAGTCGGTCCGCGAGCGCATCCCGGAACTCGCCGTGCTGAAGACGCTCGGCTTCACCGATGCGCAGGTGACGGCGCTGGTGCTCGCCGAATCGCTGCTGCTGTGCCTGATCGCCGCGGCGCTCGGCCTGCTGCTGGCCGACCTGATCTTTCCGGCGCTGAAGGACACGATCGGCACCGTCAGCCTGCCGCGCGAGGTGCTGCTGTCCGGCGCCGGCGTGGCGATCGTGCTCGCGCTGGCGACCGGCGGCCTGCCGGCGCTGCGCGCGCGTCGTCTGGTCATCGTCGATGCACTGGCCGGTCGCTGATGAACGATGGACCGAGATGAAACAGTTTCCCTCTCCCCGCATGCGGGGAGAGGGAGTAACAGGATCACTGCTCGAAGGAGCGCGGCATGTTCAAGCAGACCCTCGCGATCACCGCGATGAACCTGAAGGCGATTCCGCAACGCCTCGGCACCTCGTCGGTCATCGTCATCGGCATCGCCGGCGTCGTCGCCGTGCTGGTGTCGGTGCTGGCGATGGCGACCGGCTTCCACGAGACGGTCGCCAACAGCGGCCGCGCCGATCGCGCGATCGTGCTGCGCGGCGGATCGGAAGCCGAGATCAACAGTTCGATCTCGCGCGACAACGCGCTGACGATCCTCGACGCGGCCGGCGTGCGCAAGGACGCCGGCGGCAAGCCGGTCGGCTGCGCGGAACTGGTGACGATCGTCAACCTGCCGAAGATCAGCGACGGCAACCCGTCGAACGTCACGCTGCGCGGCAGCTGCGGCCAGCTGCCGGTGCTGCGTCCGGGCCTGAAGATCGTCGAAGGCCGCATGTTCCAGCCGGCGGTGCGCGAGATGATCGCCGGCGAAGGCGCCGCCAGACAGTTCAAGGGCCTGCGCGTCGGCGGCCACATGAGCCTGCGCGATTCGGACTGGACCGTGGTCGGCATCTTCACGAGCGGCGGCGACGCGCACGAATCGGAGCTGATCGCCGACGCCGAGACCGTGCAGTCGGCGTACCGCCGCACCGGTTTCCAGTCGGTCACCGCGCTGCTCGATGCGCCGGCCGCGTTCGGTCGCTTCAAGGACGCGCTGACGACGAATCCGACGCTGACCGTCGACGTCAAGCGCGAGCCCGAGTACTACGCCGCGCAGTCGAAGCAGCTGACGACGATGCTGAACTTCGTCGCGTATTTCGTCGGCGGCATCATGGCGATCGGCGCGATGTTCGGCGCGCTCAACACCATGTATTCGGCGGTATCGGCGCGCGCGCGAGAGATCGCCACGCTGCGCGCGATCGGTTTCGGCGCCGGGCCCGTGATGGTCTCGGTGTTCGCCGAGTCGCTGCTGCTCGCGCTGCTCGGCGGCGCGATCGGCGCGCTGCTCGCGTGGCTGTTCTTCAACGGCAACGCGGTCAGCACGCTCGGCGCGAACTTCAGCCAGGTCGTGTTTCGTCTGACGGTCACGCCGCAACTGATCGTCGCCGGCCTCTGCCTCGGCCTGTTCGTCGGCCTGCTCGGCGGCCTGTTCCCTGCCATCCGGTCGGCGCGCATGCCCGTCGTCGACGCCTTGCGAGCGAGTTGACATGAAAAATTTCGCCGGATTCGTACTGCTCCTGCTGCTCAGCCCGATCGCCGCGACGGCGGCGCAACCGGCGTCGCCGGTCGTCGAGAACGCGTGGATCCGCATGCTGCCGGGCGATCTGCCGGCCGCCGGCTATTTCGATCTGCGCAATCGCAGCGACGCGTCGCGCAATCTGGTCGACGCCGAGTCGCCGGCGTTCATGATGGCGATGCTGCACCGGAGCAGCGAGCAGAACGGACAGTCGCAGATGCAGCACGTCGACGACGTCGCGCTGCCGGCGCACGGCGTCGTGCGTTTCGCGCCGGGCCGCTACCACCTGATGCTGATGCACGCGAGCACGCCGCTGAAAGTCGGCGCGCGCGTGCCGGTCACGCTGCGCTTCAGCGACGGCAGCAGCGTCACCGCGCAATTCGTCGTGCGGCCGGCGACCGCCACCGGGCTCTGATCCGGTTTCAGCCGCCGCGCCGCCGCATGGGCGCCGGC
This sequence comes from Solimonas sp., assembly GCA_035706385.1. Taxonomy (GTDB): domain Bacteria; phylum Pseudomonadota; class Gammaproteobacteria; order Nevskiales; family Nevskiaceae; genus Solimonas. The sequence continues at coordinate 3,113 of DASSVA010000304.1, forward strand.
TCGCGATGAATGCTCAGCACGACGATCGTCGCCAGCACGCTCATCATCGCGCCGGGAATCCAGACGATCAGGCCGCCGAGTTCCTGATCGACCAGCGGCGCCAGCGCGAACGCGCGGCCGCAGATTTCGTAAACCGGATACAGGTCGTGCCGCGCGAGACCGATCGTCGCACCGATCAGGATCTGCGCGATCATCACCAGCCACAGCGTGACGATGCGGCCGCCGAAGCCGAGCGCGGCCGGCGGGCTCGGCCGGCGATCGAGGATCAGCCACCAGAACGGCAGGCCGTCGATCAGCATGCTCCAGTTCATCAGCTTGTACAGCGGCAGGCTCAGCATCACGTCGAAATGCATCGCCGGAATCAGCCAGAAGCCGATACCGCCGACGAACAGCACCGGCGCCAGTACCGGATGCAGCGCCACGCGCAGCAGCGCGCGGACGACGCGGTTGCGACGCAGCGGCGCGAACAGCCGGCGACGCAGGCCGCGCGGCATGCCGAGCAGCAGCAGGCGCTGCGGCGCGGTCAGCACCAGGAAGAACGGACCGATGTGATGCAGCACCAGATGCTGCAGCCGATGGATGTAGAACATGTGCTGCGCGTAGTAGTCGGCCTGCGACTGCAGCGCCAGATACAGCAGCAGCACGGCGCCGTAATAGCTCGCTTGCCGCCACCGGCCGGTGCGCACGCCGGATCGCGCGGCGCGCCGCACGCCGCGCGAAAACAGCGCGATCGCCGCCGCCGTCACGAGCAGCGCGGTCGGTGAGAATTCCCACGGCAGCAGGAATCCGCCGACGATGCGCGCCGGCGGCCAGAACGCGAACAGCAGCGCGACAAGCGCCAGAAGAGCAAGCAGCGGCCAGCGCCGGCCCGTGCCGGCGCGCGCGCCGGCATCCGCGATCAGAGCATTCATGCCGGCATGGACCGCCGATTTGGCGATTCGATCCCTCGAACGAAAATATTCGGGAACGCCGGCATGCGATGACGGTCGAAACGAGCCCGCCCTGTCCACGGCCACAGCGATGATCCGTCCTCTGTTTCGTCTCGCCGTCGTGCTCGGCATCATCGCGCTCGGCGCCTGCCAGCCGCAGCGGAACGGGCATTTGCGCGATGTTTCGCACCTGTTGCCCGACCTCGCGTTCACGATGCAGGAAGCCGGCGGCGGCCAGGTCGACGCCGACGATTTCCGCGGCAAGACCGTGCTGCTGTATTTCGGTTACACGCATTGCCCGGACATCTGCCCGACGACGCTGGCGCGGCTGCGCGCGGTCAGGCAGGCGCTCGGTGCCGATGCCGCGTCGCTGCAAGTGCTGTTCGTGACGGTCGATCCGGTGCGCGACACCTCGGCCGAACTGGCGAGCTACGTCCATGCGTTCGATCCGGATTTCGTCGGCCTGCGCGGCACGCCGGCGCAGATCGAGGCGCTCGCGCGGCGCTACCGCGTCAGTTTCACGCGCCAGAACGACGAGCCGGACGGCGGCTACACGATGAGCCACAGTTCGGCGATCTTCATCTTCGACGGCCGCGGCAAGGCGCGCCTGCTCGCGAACGAGGATTCGCCGATCGCCGGTTTCGTCGCCGATCTGCCGCGGCTGCGCGACGCGCGCTGAGGTTTCTTCCCGACTGGCGGCGCGCGGGCCGGCGCCTACACTGGACCGGCATCGCCGCCGGAGATTCGATCGTGAAGCTGCTGCCATCGTCCGCCTTGCGCGCGCGCTTCGTCGACGCGGCGACCGCGAAGTTCGCGCGCAACGTCGCCGATTTCGTCCGCCTGCAGGCACTGGTCGCCGCGAACGGTGGCCGCTTCCACAACGATCACGGCGCGATCCGCACCGCCGATCCGCAGGTCTGCGCGCTGTTCGTGCGCGCCGCACGCGTGCTCGGTCTGCGTCGCGAGCGCGACTACGCGTTCCCGGCCAAGAAACTGCAGTCGTTCGACCTGCAGGTGATCGGCGACGACGCCGGCGCGTTCAAGATCTTCGTCTCGCAGGTCGATCTCGACGCGTTCCCGGCCGCGGTCGCGGCGCGGGTGCGCGCCGATTGCGCACAACAGGCGGCGGCCGTCGACCACGCACCGTTCATCGGCTGCATCGAACGCTTCGAAGCGCGCGGCGGCCTGAGCGCCGCGGATGCGGACGCGTTCATCGACCATTTCGTCGAGCGATTGATGAATCGCAACGGGCCGCCGCTCGCGCGCGCGACGCTCGAAGCGGTCGCACAGGTGTCCGGCGAAGCGGCGAGCGCGCTCGCGCTCGGCCCGGACTTCAACCACGTGACGATCGACGTGCGCGCGGCCGGTTTCGCCGGCATCGAGACGATGGCCGATGCGATGCGCGCCGCCGGCTTTCGCCTGCTGCCGGCGATCCAGGGCGCGCCCGGTACGGCGCTGCGCCAGACCGCGACGATCGCGGCGACGATGGATACGCCGGTGCTGGAGGCCGACGGTCGCATCGGCCATGCGCAGACCGAGAAACAGTTCGTCGAGATCATCGAACGCGGGCAGGCGCGCGACGCTGACGGCGCACCGCTGTGGACACAGGACGGCGCGCCGCTGATCTTCCGCAATTTCCTCGCGGCGAATGCCGAAAAGATTTTCGACGCTGCGTCGACCAGGGCGGTGGCGAGTTGTTGAAGGAAAGTGAAAGGCCGACGCGGCCACCGTGTCCGTCATTCCGTTATCGAAAGAGGAAGGCCAGCCCTCGCCCTGATGGGCCGTGTCACTGGATTGCTTCGCCGCTCCGCTCCTCGCAATGACGAACCAAAACCGTGAACCTCGTCATTGCGAGGAGGCCAAAGGCCGACGAAGCAATCCAGCGACGCAGCTCGATTCAGCGATGCACTGCACTGGATTGCTTCGTCACGACGCTCCTCGCAATGACGCGCTGTGCGGAGCCTCCCTAGAACGCGACCGCCGCGCCGACCGCGGCTTCGCCGTCGTCGCCGTCGTCGCGCGTCAATCCGTATTTGCGCAGTTTTTCGACCAGTGTCGTGCGCCGCGTGTTGAGCAGCTTGGCGGCATGCGCGACGACGCCGCCGGAACTGGCCAGCGCCTGACGGATCAGCGACAGCTCGATCGTCTCGATGTGATCCTTCAGGTTCAGGCCTTCGGGCGGCAGCACCGCGAGCGCCGCCAGCGATGCCGCCGGATCGGTGAGCGGATGCACGGTCGCGTTCGCCGCAACCGGCGACGACGCGGATGCGACGGCCGGCGCGGCATCGCGGCGCGTAACCGGCGCCACGCCGTCGCCAACCGGCAGATCGGCGCAATAGCGGCGCGGCAGGCCGGCCGCATCGACGACCGCGCGCGGATGCAGCACCGCGAGGCGTTCGATCAGGTTCGACAGTTCGCGGACGTTGCCGGGCCAGTGGTAGCGGCGCAGCGCGTTGACCGCGTCCGGCGCGAGGCGCACCGAGCCGTGGCCGGCCTGTTCCTGGCTGCGGATCAGATCGTCGATCAGCAGCGGCAGGTCTTCGGCGCGCTCGCGCAGCGGCGGCGTCTCGATCGGAAACACGTTGAGCCGGTAATAGAGATCCTCGCGGAACGTGCCCTTGACGATCGCATCTTCGAGATTGCGATGCGTCGCGGCGATGATGCGCACGTCGCAGTGCGAGCTGCGGTTGGCGCCGACGCGCTCGAAGCTGCGCTCCTGCAGCACGCGCAGGATCTTGACCTGCATCGACAGCGGCATGTCGCCGATCTCGTGGAGGAACAGCGTGCCGCCGTCGGCCATCTCGAAGCGGCCGCGGCGCGCGGTGATCGCACCGGTGAACGCGCCTTTCTCGTGGCCGAACAGTTCGCTTTCGAGCAGCTCGGACGGAATCGCGCCGCAGTTGACGGCGACGAACGGATGATCGCGGCGCGCCGAGCGTTCGTGGATCGCGCGCGCGACGACTTCCTTGCCGGTGCCCGATTCGCCGGTCACCAGCACCGTCGTATCGAACGCCGCGACCTGTTCGATCAGCTTGCGCACGCGGCGCATCACCGCCGAATTGCCGGTCGGGCCGCTGCCCGGCCGCGCGCCGAGATCGCGTTCCATCTGCAGCAGGCCGGCGCGCTTGAGATGATCCGACAGCTGTCCGTAGCGGACCGGCATGTCGAGCGGCAGGCACGCGCTCGGATCGAGGTCGTAGCGCTGCATCAGCGCATCGTGCCTGGCCTGCACGACGATCAGCGGCGGATGGCGGCGATCGCGCCGCAGCCAGGCGACGAAGCCGTCCAGGCCATCGAGATCGGTGTCGCCGACCAGCACCGCGAGCCAGTCCTGCGGCCGGTGTTCGGCGATCGCGATCTGCGCCGCGTCGGCGACCACGCTGGCACGGAAGTCGACGAATTCGAGAATCGCGCGCAGGTTGTCGGCGCGCGCCGCATCGGACTCGATGACCAGGACACGGGATTCAGGCATCGGTGATCTCCTTCAGCAGACGACGCACGATGACGATGACGTCGTTCTCGTAACTGCGCTTGTTGATGAAACCTTCGGCGCCGACCTGGGCGACGAATTCGCGATGCGCGGCATCGTCGTAATGCGAGGCGATGACGATCACCGGCGGCGCGTCCTGCGCCTTGATCAGCCGCGTCGCCTGCAGGCCGCCCATGTTCGGCATCGCCAGATCCATGATGATCAGATTCGGTTTCAGTTCTTCGGCGAGCCTGACCGCCTGTTCGCCGTCGTACGCTTCGCCGACCACCTCGATCTCCACGAAGCTGGCGAGCAGGTGCCGCGCCAGGATCAGAAAGGGCCGGTTGTCGTCGACCAGCAGCGTCCGCACTTTTGTCACATCCGTCTCCCTGGAAACCCGCACGTCCGGCGCGGGCCACTCATCCTGCCATTGTCAGGCGCCTTCCGACATCCCTCGGCAGACGTTCCTTGACCGGCGGAATCCGCATCGCCTCGCGATACTTCGCGACCGTGCGGCGCGCCACCGTGACGCCCTGCCGCGCCAGCAGCGCCGTGATCTCGCCGTCGCTGAGCGGCGACGTACGATTCTCGGCGTTGATGATGCGGCGGATCATCGCCTTGACCGCCGTGCCCGAACTCTCGAGTCCGCGTCCGGCGATCTGTGACGGGAAGAATGCCTTCAATTCGTAGACGCCCCACGGCGTCGCCACCCATTTGTTGGTTGTGACCCGACAAACGGTCGACTCGTGCATGCCGATGCTGTCGGCGATCTCGCGCAGCGTCAGCGAGACCATTCCCTCCTCGCCTTTTTCGAGGAACGCCTGCTGGCGCTGGAAGATCGCGCGGCCGGTGCGCAGCAGCGTGTCGTGGCGCATTTCCAGGCCGCGCACCAGCCAGCGCGCTTCCTGCAACTGGTCGCGCATCGCGCGGTGCGCGGTGCCGCCGAGCAGGCGCTCGTAAGTGGCGTTGACGCGCACGCGCGGCAGGCGCTCGGCGTTCAGTTCGACGCGCCAGCTGCCCGGCGTGCCGCTGACGATCAGGTCCGGCAGCGCCGCGTCGGCAGCGGCGGCCAGCGCGCTGCCCGGCTTCGGATTGAGGCTGAGGATGAGATCGAGCGCGGCGTGCAGTTGCAGCGCGTCGACGCCGAGCGTCGCGCCGAGCGCGGCGTAATCGTGCGCGGCGAGCGCATCGAGATGATCGGCGACGAGCGTGTGCGCGAGCGCGCGGCCGGCGCTGTCGGTTGGCGTCGCGGCGAGCTGCAGTTGCAGGCATTCGCGCAGGTCGCGCGCGGCGAAGCCGGTCGGCTCGACGCTCTGCACGAGCGCCAGCGCGGCGGCCATTTCCGCGCCGTCCGGCAACGGCTGCAACGCCGCTTGCAACGCGATGCCGTCGAGCGGCTGGCTCAGATATCCGTTGTCGTCGACGGCGTCGATGATCGCCGCGCACAGCGCCGCTTCGCGTTCGCTGCGGACCACGAGCTGCAGTTGTTCGAGCGCCGCGAGCCGCGCGTCGGTCTGCGACGCGCCGGCGATCCGCGCCTCCCAGGATTCGCCATCGTCGCCGGCCGGCGGCTCGCCGCCGCTCCAGCTGTCGCGGCTCGACCAGTCGAAATCGGCTTCGACGCGACCGTCGGCGGCCGGGTCGGCGCCGCTGACCGCGACATCCTGGCGCGCATCGGCGTCGGCCTGCTCGTCGACGTCGACGGCCGTCATGTCGTCGTCGTCGCCTTCGAGCATGACGTTCTGTTCGAGCGCCTGGCGAAGCTCCTGTTCGAGTTCGAGCGTCGACAGTTGCAGCAGGCGGATCGACTGCAGCAGCTGCGGCGTCATCGCGATCTGCTGGCTGACGCGCGGCTGGATGTTGAGCTTGTTCATCGGTGTAGTCCCCTTTGCCCCGCGAAGGGCGCTCATGGCCTACACACTGTTACGAAACGGACGACGCTTCCCCAGCAAATTATTTCCTACAAGTCGTCAGGTTTTACCTGACACGCGTCAAAAACCCGTCGACGCGGGATTCACGCGACGGCGTGGTCGAGGCCGACGCGGATCGCGTGGCGCATCAGCGCATTGGTGCCGTACAGGCCGAGCGACTGCATCAGCCGCGCGCGGTGCGTCTCGACGGTCTTGACGCTGATGCCCATCAGCGCGGCGATCTGCTTGGTCGACTTGCCGCGGCCGATCAGTTCGAGCACCTGGCGCTGGCGCGGCGTGACTTCGACGCTGTCCTCGATGCGCTGGTCGGCACGGCGCTCGATCGCCTTGTGCGAGATCGCCGGACTCAGATAGATCTGCTGGCGCTCGACCGCGCGCAGCGCGAGACCCAGCTCGATCGGCTCGGCGTCCTTGGCGATGAAACCGGCGGCGCCGCCCTTCAGCGCCATGCGCACGTGGTGACCGTCGGTCGGAGACGAAAGGATCAGCACCGCGACTTCGGGGTAATGGCGGCGGATCTGCGACAGCGCTTCGAGGCCGGAGATCCGCGGCAGGTTCAGTTCGGTGACGACCGCGTCGGGCCGCAAACGGCCGACGCATTCCAGCAGTTGCGCGCCGTCGGCCGCCTCGCCGACGATCTGCGCCGACGCATGGGTTTCCAGCAAGAAGCGAAGTCCGGCCCGCACCAGCGTCTGCGGATCGGCGAGAACCACGCGCATCCGTTCATCTCCTCGAATCATCATCGCGCCGATCTTAGGGCGCGGCGGACGGCTCGCCGCGTTGAACTGGCGAACGTGCGCCAGCGACAGACCGACGGTGCTGCATGAACACATGGCGCTCCAGCGCGCAGGCCAGCGCCTCCGGCATCGGCGCGAACCGCAGCCGCAGTTCGCCGTCGCCGTGACCGGCGACCTCGCCGCGCCATTGCAGCGGCGCCGGCGCACACGGATGCAGCTGCACGCTGACGTCGACCGCCGTGCCGAGCGCCGGCGCGTCGGCGTCGAGCGGCCACGACAGCCCTTCGGCGCTGATCCGCAAGGCGACCGGCGGCGCTGCGCGGCCGCTGGCGCGCAACAGCGCACCGAGCAGCTCGATGACGAGGTCGACCTTCAGATGCAGGCGCTCGAATTCGGCGGCGCCCGGCGTTTCCGGCTCGACGATCGCGCGCTCGCCGAGCGCGACCAGCGTCGTCAGCATGCGCAGGTTCTGCTCGGCCCAGCCGAGCGGCAGCGCACCGTCGGCAGGCCGCCATGCGAACGGCAGTGTGTCGCGGTAGCCGAGCGCGGCCGGCGGCGCGCTCATCGTCAGCGTCCTTCGACGATCGCGTCCCAGGCCTCGGCCAGCGGCCGCAGCAAGGCCAGGACTTCGTCGACCGCGCCGGCGTCGTTCAATGCGTTGGCGTGGACGAGGCGGCGCAGCGCGTAGTCGTAGATCGCGTCGAGGTTGCGCGCGATGCCGCCGCCGGCGGCCGGATCGAGACAGCCGCGCAGGTGTTCGATGATCGCGATCGCGCCGGACATCGCGCGCAGCTTGGCGGCGGTCTCGCCGCGCATCATCGCGCCGCGCGCGGTCGCCAGCCGCGTCAGCGCGCCGTCGTACAGCATCGCGGTCAGGCGCGGCGGCGGAACCTCGTCGACCAGTACGCGGCTGGACGCACTCTCGTATTGGCGGACGGCGGCGTAAGACACGGATCGGCTCCACGGACATTGTGTCGGGCTTGCGCCCATGCCCTGTTATCGACCGTGCGTGCCGCTTCTTGAGGGCGCGGGTTCCGTCATTGCGCGCGCAGCGAAGCAATCCAGTTGCGCTGCGGGATCGGGCTGTGTCGCTGGATTGCTTCGCTGCGCTCGCAATGACGGTTGAAACGCCATGCGGAACCATTCGCCCCGAGTGATCGCACGCGACAGCGTGCGGTGTATCGAGGGGTCTCTAGCCGCGCGGCAGCCGCGTGCTCTGCTGCGCGAGCGCGGTGATCGCGTCCCAGTCCTCGGCTTCGATCAGCTTGCGCGGCGCCAGCCACGAGCCGCCGATGCAATCGACGTTCGGCAGCGCGAGGAAATCCGGCGCGGTCGCCGGACTGATGCCGCCGGTCGGACAGAAGCGCAGCTGCGGCAGCGGTCCGGCGATCGCCTTCAGCATCTCGACGCCGCCGGCCGGCATCGCCGGGAAGAATTTCAGCGCGTGAAAACCTTCGGCGAGCGCCGTCATCGCCTCGGACGGCGTCATCACGCCGGGCAGGAACGTCCAGCCGCCGGCACGCGCCGCGCGCAGCAGGTCGAGCGTCGCGCCGGGGCTGACGCCGAAGCGCGCGCCGGCGTGGCCGGCGGCATGCAGATCGTGCGCGTCGAGGATCGTGCCGGCACCGACGATCGCATCCGGCACGGCCTCGGCGATCGCGCGGATCGCGTCGAGCGCGACCTTCGTTCTGAGCGTCACTTCGAGCACGCGCACGCCGCCGGCGACCAGCGCGCGCGCCAGCGGCACGGCATGTTCGAGTTTGTCGATGACGATGACCGGCATCACCGGACTGTTGTTCATGACCTCGCCGACGCTGGCGAATGCGTGATTCATGCGGAGACTCCAGCGGATGTCGCAATCGGCGCGGCCATCGCCGCGTTGAACGTGATGGCGCCCTGCTCGGCGCCGGAGGCGAACTGCCGGGCATTCGCGAACAGCTCGCGGCCCAGCCCCCAGCCGTTGTCGTCGAGCGACGGGTGTTCAATCGTGCGCCGTGCCCACTCGGCGTCGTCGATACACGCTTCGAGCGTGCCGGCACCAGCGTCCAGTCGGATCAGGTCGCCGCTGCGCACGCGCGCGAGCGGCCCGTCGCTCAAGGCTTCCGGCGTGACGTGGATCGCCGCCGGCACCTTGCCGGATGCGCCGGACATGCGGCCGTCGGTGACCAGTGCGACGTGAAAGCCCTCGTCCTGCAGGCTGCCGAGCGCCGGCGTCAGCTTGTGCAGTTCCGGCATGCCGTTCGCGCGCGGCCCCTGATAGCGGATCACCGCGACGAAATCGCGATGCAGCTCGCCGCGCTTGAACGCGTCGAGCATCTGTTCCTGGCCGTCGAACACGATCGCCGGCGCTTCGACGCGGCGATGTTCGGGCTTGACCGCCGAGACCTTGATCACCGCGCGACCGAGATTGCCGGTCAGCAGGCGCAGACCGCCGTCGGCGCTGAACGGTGTGGCACGGCCGCGCAGCACGTCGGCGTCGAGACTCGCCGCCGGCGCGTCGCGCCAGACCAGCGTGTCGCCGTCGAGAAACGGCTCCTGCGTGTAGCGGCGCAGGCCGTCGCCGGCGACCGTGCGCACGTCCTCGTGCAGCAGGCCGGCGTCGAGCAGTTCGCGGATCAGAAAGCCCATGCCGCCGGCGGCGTGGAAGTGATTCACGTCGGCGCCGCCGTTCGGGTAGATCCGCGCGAGCAGCGGCACGACCGCCGACAGCTCGTCGAAATCCGACCAGTCGATCAGGATGCCGGCGGCGCGCGCGATCGCGATCAGATGGATCGTGTGATTGGTCGAGCCGCCGGTCGCGAGCAGGCCGACGATGCCGTTGACGATCGCGCGCTCGTCGATCACCTCGGCGAGCGGCGTGTACGGCTCGCCGAACGTCGTGATCCTCGCTGCGCGGGTCGCGGCGGCGCGCGTCAGCGCATCGCGCAGCGGCGTGTACGGATTGACGAACGCCGCGCCCGGCAGGTGCAGGCCCATGATCTCCATCAGCATCTGGTTGCTGTTGGCGGTGCCGTAGAACGTGCAGGTGCCGGGCCCGTGGTACGACTTCATCTCCGATTCGAGCAGCGCCGCGCGGTCGAGCCTGCCCTGCGCATGCAACTGGCGAACCTTGGCCTTCTCGGCGTTCGAGATGCCGCTGGTCATCGGTCCGCCCGGCACGAACACGACCGGCAGATGGCCGAAAGCAAGCGCGCCGATCAGCAGGCCCGGCACGATCTTGTCGCAGATGCCGAGGCACAGCGCGCCGTCGAACACGTTGTGCGACAGCGCGACCGCGGTCGCCATCGCGATCACGTCGCGCGAGAACAGCGACAGCTCCATGCCGGTCTGGCCCTGCGTGACACCGTCGCACATCGCCGGCACGCCGCCGGCGAACTGCGCGATCGCACCGGCCTTGCGTGCGGCATCCTTGATCAGCGGCGGGAAATGCTCGTACGGCTGATGCGCCGACAGCATGTCGTTGTACGCGGAGACGATCGCGAGATTCGGCCAGCCCTTGCCGCGCAGCGCCGCCTTGTCGTCGGCCGGCGATGCGGCAAACGAATGCGCGAGATTGGTACAGGAGACGCGGCTGCGTGCGGTACCGCCGCGCTGCGCGGCGGCGACGTGCTGCAGATAACGGTTACGCGGCTCGGCACTGCGCGCCCGCACGCGCGCCGTGATGTCGAGGAGTCTGGAATGCAGGGCCATGCCGGTTCCTTGCCATGCGATCTATGTATGAATACTACAAGAGCGCAAGCGAGCCGGCCAGAACATTGCCATTCCCCGGCCCGGCGTCGCGAGTTTCCCGAACGTCACTCATACGACAGATGTCCGGCGGATTGGTTCCGGTCCGGCACATGCGCGGGCGACGATGCCGGAATTTATGTAGTATTACTACAGTTTCTTCGGCAGTTTCGACCACCATCCGTCAGGAGCCGCTTCGCGATTCGAAGCGCGAGACCGCATGACAGCACCCGGCGCGTTCGATTTCATCCTGTTCGGCGGCAGCGGCGATCTGGCGATGCGCAAGCTGCTGCCGGCGCTGTATTACCGCCATCGCGACACCGCCAGGACCGCCGGCTGGCGCGTCATCGGCATCGGCCGCCAGCCGCTGTCGCGCGACGAATACCGGGCGCTCGCGCTCGACAGCTGCCGCCAGCACGTCACGCCGCGCGACTTCAGCGACGCCGCGTGGAAATCGTTCTGCGAATGTCTCGATTACGTGCAGCTCGATGCCAAGGTCGCCACCGACTACGCGGCGCTGGCGAACGCACTGAAGGATTGCGAGAACCGCACGCGCGTGTTCTATCTGGCGACCGCGCCGAACCTGTTCACCGGCATCTGCGAGAACCTCGGCGCCGCGCGGCTGGTCACGCCGAACAGCCGCGTCGTGCTCGAAAAGCCGCTCGGCCGCGATCTCGAATCGGCGCGCGAGATCAACGACAACGTCGGCCGCATCTTCGACGAGCAGCAGATCTTCCGCATCGATCATTATCTCGGCAAGGAAGCCGTGCAGAACCTGATCGCGCTGCGCTTCGGCAACGTGTTGTTCGAACCGCTGTGGAACCGCAACTGGGTGCGCGACGTGCAGATCACGATCGCCGAAACGGTCGGCGTCGAGAGCCGCGGCGAGTTCTACGATTCGATCGGCGCGCTGCGCGACATGGTGCAGAACCATCTGCTGCAGCTGCTGTGCATCGTCGCGATGGAACCGCCGGCGAGCATCGACGCCGACCGCGTGCGTGACGAGAAGCTCAAGGTCCTGCATTCGCTGCGGCCGTTCACCGCCGACGACGTCGCCAGCCGCACGGTGCGCGGCCAGTATCGTCCGGGCGCGATCCGCAACCAGCCGGTGCCCGGCTATCTCGACGAGGACGGCATCGCCGCCGGCAGCCGCACCGAGACGTTCGTCGCGATCAAGGCCGAGCTCGACAACTGGCGCTGGGCCGGCGTGCCGTTCTATCTGCGCACCGGCAAGCGCATGCAGGAACGGCTCGCCGAGATCGTCGTCAACTTCCGCGGCGTGCCGCATCCGATTCTCAAGGCGACCAGCGGCGAGCCGATCAACCGACTCGTCATCAGCCTGCAACCGGACGAAGGGCTGCGGCTCGACATGATGGCGAAGGTCGCCGGCCAGAGCATGGACATCCAGCCGATCTTCCTCGACGTCGCGCTGTCGGAAACCTACCGCGCGCGGCAGTGGGACGCCTACGAGCGGCTGATCATCGACGTCATCGAAGGCAAGCTGACGCTGTTCATGCGCCGCGACGAACAGGCCGCGGCGTGGCAGTGGGTCGAACCGATCATGCAGACCTGGGAGCACAGCACGCAGCCGCCGAAATCGTATCCGGCCGGCACCTGGGGGCCGACCGCGTCGAGCGCGCTGATCGCGCGCGACGGCCACGCCTGGCACGAGGAAAGCTGACGATGGATGCGCCCGCCGCGCTGGCGCTGCCGCCGTCGCTCGCGCAGCATCCCGCCGCCGATGTCGCCGCGTCCGCCGACGCACTCGCCGCATTCATCGCCGGCACGCTCGAACGTGCGCTGCAGACGCGGTCGCAAGCATCGCTGCTGGTGTCCGGCGGTCGCAGCCCGGTGCCGTTGTTCGCGGCGCTGTCGCGCCATGCGCTCGACTGGCCGCGCGTGACGATCGGCCTCGTCGACGAACGCTGCGTGCCGCCCGACAGCGACGCGAGCAATGCGCGTCTGATCCGCGAACATCTGCTGCAGGGCCGCGCCGCGAGCGCGCGTTTCGTGCCGCTGTACGAAGCCGGGCTCGACCCCGAAGCGGCCGCCGTGCATGCCGAGCGGACACTCGCGACGATGCCGACGCCGTTCGACGCCGTCGTGCTCGGCATGGGCGACGATGGCCATACCGCGTCGCTGTTCCCGGACGCGCCCGGCACCGCGGCGGCGCTCGATCCGCGCGCACCGCGCCGTGTCGTCGCGATCTGTCCGGCGAGCGCGCCGCATGCGCGACTGAGCCTGACCATGCGCGCGCTGCTCGATTCGCGCGTACTCGCGCTGTCGATCGCCGGCGCCGGCAAATGCCGCGTGCTCGAAGCGGCCGCCGATGCCGATCCGGCGCGCCTGCCGATCGCCGCGTTCGTGCAGCAGAAGCGCGTGCCGCTGCACGCGTTCTTCAGCCGATGAGCAAGTCCGGCAGGCGCGGCCCGGCATCGGGCGCATTGCTGTCGCGCATCCGCGCGTCGCTCGACGAGCTGCGCAGATCGGAGCGCGCGGTCGCCGAATTCGTGCTCGCCCATCCGGACCAGGTGCTGCAATTGCCGATCGCCGGACTGGCGACGCGCGCCGGCGTCAGCCAGCCGACGGTCGCACGCTTCGCCAGCGCGCTCGGCTTCTCCGGCTATCGCGAATTCAAGCTGCGCCTCGCGCAAAGCCTCGCGTCGGGCGTGCCGTTCGTCCATCAGGACGTCGGTCCGGACGACAAGCTAGAACGGGTCTCCGCGAAGGTTTTCGATCGCACGATCGGCAGTCTGCTCGACGTCCGCAATCATCTCGACGGCGCGCAGCTCGCGCGCGCCGTGGCGTTGCTGTGCAAGGCCAAGCGCATCGATTTCTACGGCGTCGGCAATTCCGGCATCGTCGCGCTCGACGGCCAGCACAAATTCTTCCGTTACGGCACGCCGACCGCGTCGTATCTCGATCCGCATGCGATGGCGGTCGCCGCGACGGTGCTCGGCCGCGGCGACGTCGTCGTCGCGATCTCGGCGACCGGCCGCACGACCGACATGCTCGAAGCCGCCGCGATCGCCGTCGACGCCGGCGCGCAGCTGATCGCCATCACCGCGAGCGGCTCGCCGCTCGCGCGACTCGCCGGCGTCACACTCGCCGCCGACGTACCGGAAGACGCGGACGTCTATACGCCGATGATCTCGCGGATCGCGCACCTGGCGATCGTCGACGTGCTCGCGGTCGCCGTCGCGCTGGCGATGGGACCGGCGCTGCTCACGCGTCTCGAACGCGGCAAACAGATCCTGCGCGAGAAACGCGTGCCAACGTCGACCCGCTGACGACGCCTCACGACCGCGCGGAAAACTGCGCGCGAACCGCCGCCGTGTCGGCACCGAGTGCCGGCGCGACGCCGCCGCAAGTCGCCGCGTTCGAGAAGCGCACCGGGAACTCGAACTGCGGCTTTCCTGCCGCATCGTGCGACCACAGCCCGCGCGCCTGCACCTGCGGATTGGCCAGCGCTTCTTCGAGCGTATAGATGCCGCCGAGACAGCAATCCGCTTCGGCGCCGAGCGCTTCCCATTCGTCGCGTGTCCGCGATTTGAACAGCGCCGTCAGCGCGTCGCGCAACGGCTGTCCGGCAGCGCCCGGCGCCATCGGCAGTTTTATCAGCGCCGTCTGGCCGGCCGCCTGCAGGAATTTGTGGAAGAACTTCATTTCGAGCGCGCCGAACGCGACGTGCTTTCTGTCTGCGGTTTCGTAAACGCTGTAGTTCGGCAGCGCGCCGGTCAGCATGTCCTCGCCGCGCGGCTGCGTTCTGCCGATCGTGCGCAGCGTCGCCGTCGCCGCGACCTGCAGCGCGAGCGCGCCGTCGAGCATCGCGCTGTCGACGAACGTGCCCTCGCCGCTGTCACGCGCGCCGACGACCGCGGCGACGATCGCCAGCGCGCAGGTCAGCCCGCCGCCGGCGAGATCGGCGATCTGCACGTTGGCGATCGCCGGCGCCGCGCCGGCGTTGCCGGACTGGTCGAGCACGCCGGCGTAGCCGAGATAGTTCATGTCGTGACCGGCGCGCTCGCGATACGGGCCGGTGTGGCCGTAGCCGGTCAGCGCCGCGTAGACCAGGCGCGGATTGATCGCGCGCAGCGCCTCGTAACCACAGCCGAGCCGGTCCATCACGCCGGGCCGGAACGATTCGACCAGCACGTCGGCGTCGGCGGCCATCCGTTTGAGCAGCGCGACGTCGTCGGCGTTCTTCAGATCGAGCACGACCGAACGCTTGCCGCGATTGACGAGCGAGAACATCTCCATCGACATGCCGCGCGTGTAATCGCCGCCGGGTTCCTCGATCTTGATGACCTCGGCCCCGAGTTGCGCGAGGTATTGCGTGCAGAACGGCGCCGGCAGCAGGCGCGACAGATCGAGGATGCGGACACCAGCCAGCAGCGGATTCATGCGTTCGGGATGTTTCATCGAGGAGCGGTGCCGCAACGATACATCGTCACGCCGTTGCCGTGCGCGCAACGGCGGCGCGTCATGGCAGGGCGGAAAAGATGGTCGGGGAGACAGGATTCGAACCTGCGGCCCTCTGCTCCCAAAGCAGATGCTCTACCAAGCTGAGCTACTCCCCGACGGGGAACAAGCGTGCGGGACCAGGAGCCGAAATGGTGGGTCGTGATGGATTCGAACCATCGACCAATTGGTTAAAAGCCAACTGCTCTACCGACTGAGCTAACGACCCGTATCCGGCCTCACGGCCACGAGGCCGGGCATGATAAACGAATGCGCCGCCGCTAGCGATACGGCGTCGGATCGGCGACACCGGCATCGCGGAAACCGGCGCTGCGCAGACGGCAGGAATCGCAGCGTCCGCAGGCGCGGCCGTTCTCGTCGGCCTGATAGCACGATACCGTTTGCGCGTAATCGACGCCGAGGCGCACGCCTTCGCAAATGATGTCGGCCTTGCTCATCGTCAGCAGCGGCGCGTGGATGCGGAAGCCGCGGCCTTCGACGCCGGCCTTGGTCGCGACACCGGCGAGCGCCTCGAACGCACGGATGAATTCCGGCCGGCAGTCCGGATAACCGGAATAGTCGACCGCGTTGACGCCGATGAACAGGTCCTGCGCGCCGAGCACTTCCGCCCAGCCGAGCGCCAGCGACAGGAACAGCGTGTTGCGCGCCGGCACGTAGGTGACGGGAATGCCGCCCTCGGGCGATGCGGATTCCGGAACCGTGATGCGGCGATCGGTCAGCGCCGAGCCGCCGACGGCATCGAGGTTGACGTGCATCGTCTGGTGACGGACGGCGCCGAGCGCGTCGGCGACGCGCTGCGCGGCGGCGAGTTCGGCGACATGGCGCTGGCCGTACGACACGCTCAGCGCGTACGGCTCGAAACCCTGCTCGCGGGCGATCGCCAGCACGGTCGCGGAATCGAGTCCGCCGGACAGCAGGATGACGGCTTTCTTGCTCACGTCGAAAATCCTTCAGCGCCCTGGGGTGTCGCCCCACAGCACCTTGTGCAACTGCAACTGGAAACGCACCGGCAGGCGGTCGGCGAGTATCCATTCCGCGAGCTGGCCGGCGTCGACCTGGCCCTGACTCGGCGAGAACAGCACCGCGCAGCGTTGCGCCAACCCATGTTCGACGAGCCGTTCGCGCGCCCAGTCGTAATCGGCACGATCGCAAAGCACGAACTTGATCTCGTCGTGCGGCAGCAGCGCGTCGAGATTGGCCCACAGATTGCGCGCGACTTCGCCCGACGCCGGCGTCTTGATGTCGACGACGCGCACGACGCGCGGATCGACCTTGCCGATGTCGATCGCGCCGCTGGTTTCCAGCGAGACGCGATGGCCGGCATCGCACAGCCGCGTCAGCAGCGGCAGGCAGTTCTTCTGCGCGAGCGGTTCGCCGCCGGTGACGCAGACGTGATGCGCGCCGAGCCGGGAAACCTCGGCGACGATGTCGTCGAGCGACATCCAGTGCCCGCCGTGAAACGCGTACGCGGTATCGCAGTAATGGCAGCGCAGCGGACAGCCGGTCAGGCGCACGAACACCGTCGGCCAGCCGACCGACGACGACTCGCCCTGGACCGACAGGAAGATTTCGGTGATTTTGAGCCGCGACGTCGTCGCGGCGGAAACGCGTTCGTGCAACGCCGCTCCGCGCCTACTTCTTGCCCGGCTGCAGGCGCTGCTGCGCGAGATTCGCGGCGTTCGAACCGGGATAGGTCTTGATCACGCGCTGCAAGGTCGCGCGGCCTTCGGCGTCCTGCTTCAGATCCATCTGCACCAGGCCGGTCTTCAGCATCGCGTCGGGACGCTTGGCGCTGCGCGGAAAACGATCGAGGACCGCCTGGAACGCCGCCAGCGCGGATTTGTAATCGCCCTTGATGTAATACGCCTCGCCGCTCCAGTACAACGCGTTGTCGGCGTACTGGCCCTGCGGCCATTTCTGCAACTGGCCGCGAAAGCCCTTCAGCGCATCGTCGTACTTGCCGTTCTTCAACGCTTCGAACGCGCCGAGATAAGCCGCTTCCTCTTCCGGCGAAGGGCCGCTGCCCTGCGACAGCGTCGCGCCGGCCGGGGCCGACGGTGTCTGCGCCGGCGTCACGACCGGAATGCTGTTGCTGTCGGTCGCACCCGGCGCCGTGGGCGCGCCATACGTGGCAGCCGGTGCGGCGGCTGGTGCCGCGGGCGTCGCATAGCCGCCGGCCGCCGGCGCTGCGCCGTAGCCGGCCTGCGGTGCCGCGACGGCGCCGCCTTCGAGACGCTGCAGGCGCGCTTCGATCGCCTGATCGCGCTGTTGCAGCTGATCGGCGTCGTAGCGCAGCTTCTCGACGTCGCCGCGCAGGCTGCGCATGTCGTCGCGAAGATGCTGGCTCTGCTCGTCGAGACCGGTCAGGTTCACGGCGTCGAGACGCCGCTGCAACACGGCGACACGGCTTTCGACGGCCTGCAGCCGCCGCTCCTCCGGAGACAGCACGTCCTTGCCCGAGATGCTGCCGCCATAGTCGGACGCACAGGCCGCGAAACTGGCCGCGAATGCAACGATGACGAGACGGGTATGGCGCATGGCTGCGACTCCGGAGAAGCGGTGGATCAGGCCGTCATTTTACTGACGGATGATCTGCGCGCGACGGTTCTGCGAATAGGCCGATTCGTCGTGGCCTTCCGCCGCCGGGCGCTCTTCGCCGTAGCTGATCACCGACACCTGCGCGGCGGAAACGCCCTGCGTCAGCAGCGCGTCCTTGACCGAGTTGGCGCGACGCTCGCCGAGCGCGACGTTGTATTCGCGCGAACCGCGTTCGTCGGTGTGGCCTTCGATGCGGACCTTGGCGACCGGGTTGGCGACGAGATACTTGCCGTAGGCATCGACGACCGACGCGTACTCGGCCTTGATCGCGCTGGAGTCGTAGTCGAAGTAGACGATGTTGTTGGTCAGCGCACGCTCGGCGGCGGCGCGCGCATCCTCGTCACCCAGCTGGGTGCCCTGGCCGGCCGTGCTGTTGTATGCCGAGCTGTTGGTCGACGGCGGCGGGGTGCTGGCGGTCTTGTCGCCCTTCGACGCGCAGGCGCCGAGCGCGAGCATGGAGACGGCAACGACCGACAACAGGACTTTGTTCTTCATCATGGTGGACTCCCTTACGGAGGGCTGGCAGTTACTGGGGTTGAGAGACATCGGACTATCGCAACAAGGGCGACCAAGCGGGTTCCTGCACGTCGCCACCGGCTTGCCGCATCGTCAGGCGGACACGCCCGTCGACCGAAACCGTTGCGAGTTGCCGGCCCTTCAGGCCTTGCGACGAATAGATTATCACGGCGCCACCGGGCGCGAACGACGGACCTTCGTCAAGCGGGCCGCTGCTGAGGATGCGCATCTGGCCGGACGCGAGGTCCTGCATGGCGATCCGCTGGCCGCCGTCGGTGTTGACGAAAACGATCGACTTGCCGTCGGGTGAATAGCTCGGACGCTGGTTCTGCGAGCCCTGGAACGTCAGGCGCTTCGGCTCGCCGCCGCTGGAACTCATCTCGTAGACCTGCGGCTTGCCGCCGCGATCCGACGTGAAGACGATCTTGCTGCCGTCCGGCGACCACGCCGGCTCGGTATCGATGCCGTAATGGTCGGTCAGCCGCGTGCGCTTGCGGCTCGCCATGTCCATCACGTAGATGTCGGGATTGGTCTCGAACGACAGCACGAACGCGAGCTTCTTGCCGTCCGGCGACCATGCCGGCGAACCGTTGATGCCTTTTTCGCTGATCAGCTTGGTGACCTTGCCGGACTCGGTCGAATACAGATAGATCGCCGACCGGCCGTGCTCGTAGCCGACCAGCGCGATCTGCTTGCGATCCGGCGACCACGACGGCGACATGATCGTCTCGCGCGAGTTGATCGGATACTGCGGGTTCTCGCCGTCCGAATCGGTGATCACCAGCTGATACGTGCGCTGGAAGCCGAGTCCGCGGCCGACGACGTAGGCGATCTTGGTATTGAAATAGCCCGGCACGCCGAGCAGCTGCTCGTAGATCTTGTCGGCGATCCAGTGCGCGGCGTAACGCGATTGCGAGAGGTCGCGGATCGGATAGTCGTAGGCGATGATCTGCTTGCCGCTCAGCGAGTCGACGAGGAAGAAGCGCGCGACGAAGCCGCCCTTGCCGTCGTCCCAGACCTTGCCGATGACGACGTTGTCGATGCTTTGCTGCTTCCACGCATTCGGATCGAAGCCCGCCATTTCGCTCGGCCGCTGCTTCATCTCGGCGCGCGGCAGCGCGCGGAACCGGCCGCTGCGGACCAGATCGTTCTCGATGACCTGGGCGATGTCGGTGGTCATCGACGGCGACTGCGCGAACGGCACGATGGCGATCGGCAGTGCGCCGACGTCGCCGCCGGTGACGGTGATTTCAAGCTGGGCCTGCGCCGGTACGGTGGCCATGCCGCACACGGCGGCCAGCACGATCAGGATTCTTTTGAGCATGGTCATGAGCACGGTAGAGGATGAAACGGGCGAATGAGCCTACGATGAATAAACTTTAACCGGCGTGCGGCGTGAAATTGACGGTGACGTTCGGCACGAACGCTTTCGGATCGGGCGGCAGCGGCATCGGGCTGGCCTTGATGACGGCCGCTTCGACCGAGCGATCGAGCTGCGGGTCGCCGCAACTGCTGACGACTCTCGCCGACTGCACCTGACCGTCCGGCGCGAGCTGCATCGCCACCGTGCACGAAAAATCGTCCGGCGCGGTCGGCGGGCGCAGCCAGAACTTGCGGATGCGCGCGGCCATCACCTGTCCCCAATCGGCCTGCGCCGCCTGGATGCGGCCCTGCTGTTCGGCCGCCAGCGCCGCTTCCATCGCCGCCTTGCGGCGCGCCGCCTCGGCGGCCTCGGCCGCGCGCTTGATCCGCTCCTGCTCGGCGGCGATTTCCTTCTGGCGCTGTTCCTCGAGACGCTTCTGCTCGGCTTCTTCCTGCTTCTTGCGCAGTTCTTCCTGGCGCTTCTGCTCGGCCTCGGCCTTCTTCTGCTGTTCTTCCTGGCGCTTGCGCTCCGCCTCGGCCTTGATCTGCGCCTGCTTTTCCTTGCGTGCCTGTTCGTCCTGACGCTTCTTCTCTTCGAGCGCTTCCTTCTGTTTCTGCTTTTCGAGCTTCTGCGCTTCGGTCAGTTCCGGCTTCGGCGGCGGCTTCGGCGGCTCGACCGGCTTCGGCGGTTCCGGCGGCTTTTCCTCGGGCTGCTTCTGCTGCTCCGGCTGCGGCGGCGCGGTGTGCTCGGCCTGCGACGGCCGCGAATCGGCGATCAGCACCGCTTCGATCGGCGGCGGCGCGACGATCCTGCGATGAAAGAACGCACTCGCGAACATCAGCGCGAAGATGACGACGTGCAGGCCGATGGCCGCGACGAGATAGCGACGCTCGATCATCAGCGTTTCGGCGTGTTCGCCTCGGCCGGTTCGGTGACGAAACCGATCTTGTTGGCGCCGGCGCCGTGCAGGATCGCCATGCCCTGCGCGACGAACTGGTACGGCACCTTGGCGTCACCGTTGACGAGCACCATCTGGTCCGGCTTGGCCGCCAGCAGTTCCTGAACCTTGGCGGCCAGCGCCGCCTCGTCGACGACTTCGCCGTTGAGCTTGTAGCTGCCGTCGGCGAGGATCTGCAGCGTCGGCGGGTCTTCCGGCACCGTCAGCGATTCGGCCTGCGCGTCCGGCAGGTCGACGTCGACGCCCTGCGTCATCAGCGGCGCGGTGATCATGAAGATGATCAGCAGCACCAGCATCACGTCGATGTACGGCACGACGTTGATGTCGGCATTCATCCGCCGTTTGCGGCCGCGGCCAGCCTGGACCGGCGCACCCATCAGACTTTTCCGCTGCGCAGGCCGCGCTCGATGATGCCGATCATCTCGTCGGAGAAGACCTGGAAGCGCGAATCGAGCTGGTCGACGCCGCGCGTGAAGAAGTTGTACGCGATGACCGCCGGGATCGCCGCGACCAGGCCCATCGCGGTCGCGATCAGCGCCTCGGCGATGCCGGGTGCGACCGTCGCCAGTGCCGCCTGCTTGACGTTACCGATCGAGATGAACGCGCTCATGATGCCCCAGACCGTGCCGAACAGGCCGACATAGGGGCTGGTCGAACCGACCGTCGCGAGCAGCGTCAGGCCGCCTTCGAGGCGTTCGGTCTCGCGCGTCTGCGCGACGCGCATCTGGCGCTGCACGGCGGCGAGCACGTCGTCGGGATCACCTTTGCCGGCGGTCTGCTGGCGGACGAATTCCTCGTAGCCGGAAAGGAAGATCGCGGCCACGCCGGTCGCCTTGTCGCCGCGCCGCACGCTCTCGTAGAGGTCGGCGAGATTGCCGCCGCTCCAGAAACGCTCCTCGAAGCCCGTCGCGTCCTTCAGCGTCCGCGACAGCAATGCGCGCTTGCCGAAAATCACCGCCCATGAAACCACCGACGCGACGACGAGCAGGAACAGCACGATCTGCGCCAGCGCGCTGGCCTGCAGGATCAGATGGGTCAACGAGAGATTGGCATTCATGGAAAGCGTGGGCCCCGGTGAACGGATACGGAAAATAACCGGTCAACCTTAACATTCCCGGTCTCGCCGTTCACGCGGCGCGGCCGCTCGCCACTAAATATTTTTCGCTTGCTTTTCGCGTGTGACCGCCTGCAATACCGCATCCGGCAACGCGATCGGCCGGAATTCACGGCTGTCGACGCAGCCGACGCGCACGCGCGCACGAGACATCGGCTGCGCGTCGCCGGCGCGCCGCAGTTCCTGCTCGAACATCATGCTGGCGCGCCGGATCAGCGGCACGTCGGTGTGGACTTCGAGCAGATCGTCGAGACGTGCCGGCAACCGGTAGTCGATTTCCAGATTGGCGACCGTGAACGCCACGCCGAGCTGCTGCATCAGCCGCTCCTGGCCGAGACCGAGCGCGCGCAGCCACTCGGTGCGCGCGCGTTCGAACCAGCGCAGGTAATTGGCGTGATAGACCACGCCGCTGACGTCGGTGTCTTCGTAATAGACGCGAACCGGAAAAACGGAACCGCTCATTCGGCGAACAGGTCCGGCGTCGCCAGCCGGTCCGGCACTTTCAGCCCGTAATGCTGATACGCGAGCTTGCCGGCGATGCGACCGCGCGGCGTGCGCATCAGATAACCCTGCTGGATCAGATACGGTTCGAGCACGTCCTCGATCGTTTCGCGCGCCTCGCCGATCGCGGCGGCGAGATTGTCGACGCCGGCGGGTCCGCCGTCGAAGCGCTCGATCAGCGCCATCAGCAGCTTGCGGTCCATCAGGTCGAAGCCGTTGCTGTCGACCGCCAGCAGCTTCATCGCCTCGGCCGCGAGCGACGCCGTGATGTGCCCGTCGCCGCGCACTTCGGCGTAATCGCGCGCGCGCCGCAACAGGCGGTTGGCGATGCGCGGCGTGCCGCGCGAACGGCGCGCGATCTCGGCGGCGCCGTCGGCGTCGATCGGCGCGCCGAGGATGCCGGCCGAGCGCGCGACGATATGCGTCAGGTCCGGCACCGAATAGAACTCCAGGCGCTGCACGAGGCCGAAGCGGTCGCGCAGCGGCGAGGTCAGGCTGCCGGCGCGCGTGGTCGCGCCGACCAGCGTGAACGGCGGCAGGTCGAGACGGATCGAGCGCGCCGCCGGGCCTTCGCCGATGACGATGTCGAGCTGGTAATCCTCCATCGCCGGATACAGCACTTCCTCGACGATCGGACTGAGGCGATGGATCTCGTCGACGAACAGCAGGTCGCGCGGTTCGAGATTGGTCAGCAGCGCGGCCAGATCGCCCGGCCGTTCGAGCACCGGCCCCGAAGTCTGGCGCAGGTTGACGCCCATCTCCTCGGCGAGGATATGCGCGAGCGTGGTCTTGCCGAGACCGGGCGGGCCGAAGATCAGCACGTGGTCGAGCGCATCGCCGCGGCGCCGCGCCGCTTCGATCGCGATGCCCATCTGTTCGCGCACGGCCGGCTGGCCGACGTAATCGGCGAGCCGCTGCGGACGGATCGCGCGCTCGACGCGTTCGTCCTCGCCGCCGGCTTTGGCCGAGACGATGCGATCATCGCTCATGCACGCACTCCGGACTTCGTCATTGCGAGGCGCGCAGCGACGAAGCAATCCAGTGGCGCAGCCCGATCCGGCCGCGCACCTGGATTGCTTCGTCGCCCTTGGCTCCTCGCAATGACGGGTTTCGGGACACGCGTGGCGATCATTTCACCGCGCGCTTCAGCGCTTCCTGGATGATCTGCTCGGTCGTCATGCCGTCGTTATACACGGCTTCGGTGAAGCGCTGGATCTCGGCCGGC
>DASSVA010000305.1:0-8843 GCA_035706385.1 Solimonas sp.
CACCTGGAAGATCGAAGTGCTCGGCGGTTATACGAGCGCGATCCTCCTGCTGATCGTCGCGATCTCGATGGTCTGGCAATCCGTGGAGCGCCTGTGGAGCCCCGCGCCCATCCATTACGACGAGGCCATCGCCGTTGCCGCAATCGGCCTCGCCGTCAATCTGATCTGCGCGAAGCTGTTGCACGCCCACCACGAGCACGACGACCATCACGGACACGAGCACGCCGATCACGAGCATCACGATCTGAACCTGCGCTCGGCCTATCTCCACGTGCTGGCCGACGCCGCCACTTCCGTCCTCGCGATCGTCGCCTTGCTGGGCGGCAGGTTCTGGGGAGTTGTCTGGCTGGACCCGGCGATGGGCATCGTCGGCGCCGCGCTGGTCGCGCGCTGGGCCTGGGGCCTGCTGAAATCCACCGGCAAGGTGCTGCTGGATGCCGAGATGGACGCACCGGTCGTCGCGGAAGTCCGCGAGGTCATCGCCGCCACGCCGGCGCGCCTCAGCGATCTGCACGTCTGGCGCGTCGCGCAGAGGAAGTACGCCTGCATCGTCGGGCTCGAGGTCGCCGCGCCGGCATCACCGGACGACTTCAAGCGTGCCCTGTCCGTACACGAGGAACTGGTTCACGTGACTGTGGAGATCAATCGTGCAGAGCCGGCGACGGGCACGCCGAGCTGATGGCCGCGGCCCGCAGAGAGACGTCGGCGTCGCGCCGCCGTTGACCTTGCATTGACGGGCCAAACCGGAAATTGCCGTAACGGAATCTGCCGGAGATACCTTTGTCGCCCAAACCCTCCGTTGCCGCGTTCGCGGCAACGGCCATCGCCAGTACTCAGGCCGCCGCCGACACCTGCGCGTACAGAAACGCCAGCCAGACGAACAGCGCCGAGATCATGCCGGTCTGCGCCCAGTACGCGGCGGTTGAGCCGCCGTCGATCTGCTTGCGCAGATCGGCCGACAGGTTTACCGCCGAAAGTCCGAGCACCGTCGCGGCGAGCGCGATCAATGCGATCGGCACCGCGTCGCGGATCACCGCCGCGCCCGTGAACAGGATCGCGTAGCTCAGCGCGCAGAACGAGATGATCATGTCCTGGTAATGATGCGACGGCACGTTCCAGTAGACGAACAGGATCGGCACCTTGAAGCCGGCGAAGTGCGCCGCGCACATGCAGACGAAATAGACGACGCAGGCGATCAGCGACCAATGCAGCAGCAGTTCCGCGTTCATGGCTCACGACCTCGTGGTGGGCGTTGACGCCAGCCTAGGCCACGGCGACGATCGCGAACATGGGCAGAAACGACATCCGGCGGGGCAAATCCGACACTGCGCGCCGGCGCATCGCAGTGCTCGCGTATCCGGGCGCGCAGCGTGCGGCGATCCACGGACTGATCGACCTGTTCGAAACGGCATCGCGTCTGGCGGCGACGGACACGAAGCGGCGCACGATGCTGATGGCGACGCAATGGAACGCCGACGACTGTCGCGGCCGGCGCGGCGCCGGGCTCGCGGCGATCATCGTGCCGCCAAGTCTCGGCGGCACGATCGGCGTAGCGGATGCGGCGCCGATCGCGGCGTGGCTGCGCGCGCGGCATCGCGAAGGCACGGTCGTCTGCTCGGTCTGCGCCGGCGCATTCCTGCTCGCGGAAAGCGGGCTGCTCGACGGCCGCGCCGCGACCACGCACTGGGCCTTGGCGGCGGAATTCGCGGCGCGCTTTCCGGACGTGCGGCTGGCAGCGGAACGCATGCTGATCGACGACGGCGACGTGCTGACGGCCGGCGGCGTGATGGCGTGGACCGACCTCGGGCTGCGCCTGATCGAACGCTGGCTGTCGCCGGCCGTGATGCTGGAAACCGCGCGGATGTTCCTGATCGATCCGGCCGGCCGCGAGCAGCGTCACTACGCGCCGTACAGCCCGGCGACCACGCACGGCGACGCGGCCGTGCGCGCGGCGCAGACATGGCTGGCCGCGCATCACGCCGGCGCCGTGTCGATCGCGCAGCTCGCCGATGCGGCGGGCGTCGGCGAACGCACATTGCTGCGGCGCTTCAAATCCGCGACCGGCGAGACACCGACCGCGTACCTGCAACGCCTGCGCGTCGGCCGCGCGCGGGAATTGCTGGAACAGACCGGCGATGCGTTCGAGGACGTCGCGTGGGCCGTCGGCTACGCGGACGCCGGCGCGCTGCGCAAGATCTTCCAGCGCGTCGTCGGCATCACGCCGGGCGAATACCGGCGCCGGTTCCGACCGCGGGCCGGAGTCGATGTCGGCGCGACGCGATGGAAGCCATTGTAGGAGCGCCGCTTCGGCGCGACACCGGCGCGGTCGCGCCGAAACGGCGCTCCTACAGAAAAGCGTGAATCCTCAGCGCTTCGGCAGTTCGATTTCCGCGGTCGCGGTCGCCATCGTCGTGCCGAGCTGGTTCTTCATCTTGAACTCGGCCTTGACGATCGCGCGGCCCTGTTCGTCGATCTCCTTGCCGGTGATCGTCGCATCCATCACCGAGATGTCGCCGCACAGCGCCGGGCCGCGATACGCGCAGTTCGAATGCACGACGCCACCCCACTCGCCCGCCCAGCCGGCGAAGTAATCGAGAATCCACGCGCCCATCGACGCGCCGTAGCCGTACGCGCGCGGCATGCCGATGCGGCGCGCCCAGCGCGGGAACAGATGGCCGCGCGACGGGCCGATGTACGCGCCGTCGGTCATTTCCGGATTCTCGAGTTCGAGCACCGGGTCCTGTTCCTTGCCGGCGAAGTCGTCGGTGAAGCCGAGCGCTTCCATGTCGAGGTCGGTACGGCGGATCACGCCACACCAGATCGTGAACAGGTACGCGCGCCATTCGGTCGTGAAGCTGGCGATGCTGTGCGGGCCGATCACGCGCGTCGGCAGCCTGTCGCCGACCTTGACGTCATCCCACCAGCGCTTGCCGTGGCCGAGATCGTGCAGGCTCCTGATCCACTCGAACTTGCGATCTTCGAGCGCGCGCAGCTCGTCTTCGCTCCATTCCGGGTCTTCGGTGCGATCGTCGTTCTGCGTCATCTCGCGCGCGAGATCGGCGCGGTAGCGGATCGACGTCGAACGCTGCGTCGCGATCTTGTCGCCGCGATCGTTGTAGTAGAAGTTGTCGCCGCGCTGGAAGCAGGTCGGGCCGGCGAACTTGGTGTCCTTGACGACGTAATCGAGCGGGATGCGCTCGTTGGTGATGCGGTCGCCGGCGAAGACGCGCGGGCCGTGGAACCACCACTCGTCGCCGCCGAACACCAGATGCGAACCCGGGATCAGGCCGACGCAGGCCGGCGCGGTGCCGTGGCCGTCGTCGCACGCGACCGGGAACGACTGCGGCGCGACGATGCGCGTGTAACGGCCTTCGGCGGCGAAGCCGTCGTCGTAATGCAGGCGGTTCGGATAATGCATGCCCTGCACCCAGCGGCGGATATCGTTGCCGGCGACCGGCTCGCGCGTGCGGCCCGGCTGGATCGGCTTGCCGAGGAAGCGGTCGATATCGGAGCAGTCGAGGGTCTTGTCGTTCATGTCGTAAACCGGGTGAGGTGCCGCATCAAGGCGCGCGGCGCGGAATGTCAGGTCGCGCAATGTGCACCATCTTCACCCCTTTATTCAACATCCATGTTGATTACTGGCAGAAAATGTCGACGTCCGGCCATCCCGTGCCGCCTTCACTTCAGCACGCCGTACGACGGATCGTCGCGATCGCGGCGGCCGGTGTCGTGTCCGGCCATCGCCGTCACATCGCGGATCTCATCGAAGTCGCGGATCGAAATGCGCTTGTCGAGTCCCCAGCGGCCGTCGCGCTTCGACCAGCGATCGACGTAGCGGCCCCAGACCGTGATCTGCCGCAGCCGGCCGTCGCGCCGTATGCGCAGCGTCGCCGTGACATACGCTTCGCTGCCGGCGCGCTCGCCGTCGAGTTCGATGATCAGATTCGACACCTGGTGCGAATGCTGCAGCGTGTGGCGGTGCTGCGCGCAGATGTGGTCGATGACGCCGCGGCCATCGCCCCGGTAGACGTCGGCGCCGTAATCGGCGATGCCGTCGGCGTGCCAGACCGAATGACCGAGCGCAATGTCGAGCCGGTCGACCGCGCGGCAGTAGCGATAGACCAGATCGGCGATCGCCTGCCGGTCGGCCAGTGTGCGCAGGGTTTCGTCGTCGCTCATGGTGAATCACCGAAGATCTGCCGGCTGACGCGGTCGACCATGCGGATGCGCTCGCGGCGCGCCGCCGCCGAGTTCGGCGCGAAGCCGGCGTGGTCGTCGGCGACGCCCCAGTTGTGAACCGGACCGTGCGCGAGCCGTTCGAGACCGACTTTCGCAACGTCTTCGGCGGACGCGATGTCGGCCGGCAGCGGCTGGTTCTTGTCGGCGAGCATCTGGCGGAACGCCGGCGTGTCGGTGCGGCCGAGCACCAGATTGAGCACGTCGACGCCATGCGGCTGCAGCTCGGCCCACAGACCTTCGCCGAAGCACAGCGTGAACGCCTTGCTCGCCGCGTAGGTCGCCATGAAGCTGGAACCGCCGTAACAGGCGCCGGAATTGACGAGCAGCAGTCCGCCGCGGCCGCGCGTTTTCATCGCCTGCGCGAAGTGATGGCAGCACTGCAGCGTGATCAGCGTGTTGCGCCGCGCGAGCGCGAGCCAGTCGGCGACGTCGCGATCGAGAAAGCGCGCGCCGTACGGATCGGCGCCGGCGTTGCTGATGAACAGCCCGATCTCGCGGCCGTCGACCGCCGCGACGATGCGCGCGTACGCATCGTCGGCCGCGAGATCGACACAGGCGCTGACGCATTCGACGCCGTGCTGCGCGCGGATTTCATCGGCCAGCGCGCGCAGCGGCGCTTCGCGGCGCGCGAGCACGATGACCGGCACGCCGTGCGCGGCGATCTGTTGCGCGAACGCGCGGCCGGTGCCTTCGGACGCACCGGCGATCAGCGCCCACGGTCCGTAACGATCCTTGAAGTTCACGATTCCCTCCTGATGATGCCGCGCCCGCGATGGCGCCGGCGGTGCGCGGCGCGCTATGCGCCCGGCAACGCATCGGACAGGCGCCCGAAGTCGCGCGTCTGCCACAGGTTCAGGAAGTTCGTCAGCATCTGCAGCTGCACGCGCGCGATTTCATTATCGCGGATACGCGGATCGCGACGATCGGCAACGGTGTCGAAATCCGGCACTTGTGTTTCGATGTACGGCGGCGCGTCGAGCAGCCACGCCAGTCCCATGATCGCGACGTAGCGCAGCAGATGGCGTTCGAGCGCGGACACGTCGAGCGACGGACCGCCGGCGGCATGGAACTCGGCGACGAAGCGCGCGAGCAGCGTATCGAGATGGCGATCCCACAGCGCGGTGTCGGCGCCGCTCATCGCGCCCCAGATCGCCATCGCCACGTTCATCAGGCTGACGCAGCCCCAGTCGAGCAGACCGCATTCGAGCCGCCCGTCGCCGGCGCGCCAGAACCAGGCGTTGTCGATATTGGCGTTCCAGTGGCAGAGCGCGACGAAATCGCCGTCGCGTTCGAGCGCGTCGCGGATCGCCGCTTCGCACGCCGGGAAGCGCGCGACCTCGTCGCTCAGTCGCGCGATGAACGCCGGCGCACGGATGTTCGCCGGCAGCAGGCCGGGATGGCGTGCGGCGAACGCGGCGTAGCGCGCGACGCGGTTCTGCAATTGCTGCGCGGTATACGGCGCGCGTTGTCCGACCGCGACCAGCTCGCGATCGAACGCGAAGCGCGTGGCGACATCGGTGCCGAGACGGCCGGCGCGCTGCGAGCCGGCGAGCCGCGCGACCGCCGTCAGCAGCGCCTCGTAATGTGCGAGCGGTTCGGCGAGTTCGTCGTCGCGGCATTTGTCGTGATGCGGCTCGATGCCGTCGCGGCCGAACGCGATCCGCTCGCTGATCAGGATGCCGGTGCCGGATGCGCGGTGGTAATCGGCGTACAGACAGCGCGGCACGGCGATCGGAAAACCGGCCGCGCACGACAGTTGCGCGAACGCGATCTCGCGCTCCATCTGCGTGCGGCCGCGATCGCGGACCGGATCGTCGAAGTCGCGCGAGAATTTCACGAACAGTTTTTCGCGCAGGCCGGCGGCGGGCCGCGCGTATTCGACGCCGAGCAGCAGTTTGCGGCCGGTACTGCCGCCCGCGCATTCGGCGAACTCGGTGATCCGCGTCACGCGGTTGTCGGCCGCGAGCGCGCCGCACGCGCGAAACGCCGTGGTGAGAAACGGCGCACCGGCGGCGCGCAGCGCGTCGATGTCGGCGGGAATCGCGAGATCGAAACGGTCGCCGCGCACGGTGTCGCGTGTCTGCGGCCGTTCGCCGCCGCTCACGTGCCGAGCGCCCGCGCGACGCGCCGGTCCGGCGCCATCCAGTCGCTGCTCGGATAGATCGGCGTGATCGCGCTCGCCGCGTCGAGCTCGGCGAGATCGGTGTCGGCGAGCTGCACGCCGGCCGCGCCGAGATTGTCGTCGAGCTGATGCAGTTTGGTCGCGCCGAGCAGCACGCCGGTGACGTCGCGCCGCGACAGCAGCCAGGCGATCGCGACCTGCGGCACCGTGACGCCGCGCGCGCCGGCGACGCGGCGCATCACGTCGAGCAGTGCGAAACCCTGGTCGCGATCGAATTGCAGCATGTCGAAATTCGAGAAGCGGTTGTCGGGCCGCGACAGGTCGTCGCGCGTGTACGCGCCGCTCAGGAAACCGAATGCGAGCGGACTCCAGACCGTCATGCCGAGTCCGTAACGCCGCATCATCGGCAGCACGTCGCGCTCGACGTCGCGGCCGAGCAGCGAGTAATACATCTGGCCGTGCGTGAACGGCGCGAGGCCCCGCGCCTTCTGGATTTCCATCGCCGCCGCGACGGTCCACGCCGACCAGTTCGAAAAGCCGATGTAACGCGCCTTGCCGGCGCGCACGACCGCATCGAACGCGTCCAGCGTTTCTTCGAGCGGCGTGTACGGGTCTTCGCGATGCGCGACGTAGCAGTCGACCCAGTCGGTGCCGAGCCGCTGCAGGCTCCGGTCGATCGACCAGAGGATGTGCCGTCTCGACAGACCGGTCCGCAACAGATCGCGGTCGACGCCGCGATTGCCGACCTTGGTCGTGATGACGACGCGATCGCGATGCGGTTTCAGCGCCGCGCCGAGCAGCGTCTCGGATTCGCCGTCGGCGTAGACGTCGGCGGTGTCGAAGAAATTGACACCGGCGTCGAGCGCGCGCGCGACCAGCGTCTTTGCGAGATCGGCGTCGACCTTGTACACCGAATCGAGCGTGCGATTGCCGTGCTGCGCGAACGTCAGCGCGCCGAAACCGAGGCGCGAGACGACGAGTCCGGTATTGCCGAGCGTGCGGTATTGCATATCGATGCTGCCTCGCGGCTTTTGCAGGCGCGCCTGCAGGAAATACGCGCCGCCCTTATTTCTTCATCTTTCGCCCGGAGCGGCTGAGGCGGAATTCCGGCGGGTACTGGTCGTCGTTGTCCTTGACGGCGTTGTTGAGTCCCTTGCCGAACGTCTCGCGGTTCAGCGTCAGTTCGTCGGCGTCGTTGCGCACCGCCGGGAACATGCCTTCGAGCCACGCGGTCAGCAGGCTGCCCATGTATTCGCCCTGCTGCTGCTTCATGATTTCGAAGAAATGCTTCTGCATGACGACGACGTCGGTCGGCCGCGTGCGGCTGCACGCGAGCGCGTATTTCTCGACTTCGGCTTCGAGCTGATCGCGCGGCACGACGCGATTGAGGAAGTTGCAGTCGTACATTTCCTGCGCGGTGAACGGCCGGCCGGTGAACACCATTTCCTGGAACTTGCGCAGGCCCATCGTCTGCGCCCACTGCCACATGCGCGGACCCCAGCCGACGTAGCGGAACGACGGGTGGCCGTACAGCGCATCATCGGACGAGATCACGAGGTCGGCGTCGGCGGCCTGGTAGAAATGCCAGCCGTAGCAATAGCCTTTCACTTCGAGAATGCTGATCTTCTTGAAGTCCTGCAGGCTGCGGCAACCGAAACTGGAATTCGCGTAGAGCTGGTTCAGCGCGCCGAGATAACGGTAGCTGCCTTTCGGCGGATATTTGACGTCCTCGTGCTCGCCGATGCGGAACTCGTGCAGCAGCGAATATTCGCCGTCGTCATTGAGCATCTCCTCCTGCTCGGGCAGGTCGGCACCGGCGCCGAGATGATTGCCGACGCCGCGAATCAGCAGCACCTTGACGTCGTCGTCGACGTTCGCGCGATGGATCAGGTCGGCATAGCGCAGCCGCGCGGCGATCGTCGGCGCATTGAGACGGTCAGGCCGGTTCAGCGTGATCGTCGCGATCTTCGTCTTCGGATCCTTCTTGTAGAGAATGATCTCCTCGGGCGACGGCTGCTTCGGCCTGGACGGCGATGCGGCCTTCCTGCCTGCAGCCGGTTTCTTCTTGCCGGCGGCAGCCGGTTTTTTCTTGCCTGCCATGACGCTCTCCTTGTTTGCATTTCGTCATTGCGAGGGGAGCCGAGGGCCGACGAAGCAATCCGGTTACGCCACTCGATTCCGCTGCGCTGCCGGATTGCTTCGCCGCCTTGCGGCTCGCAATGACGGGTATTTCAGATCAAACGGAAATCCTGCCCGCTCGCGCGGCAATATGATTGGCCGCGACGTAGCCGAAGGTCATCGCCGGACCGATCGTGCCGCCGGCACCCGGATACAGATTGCCGAACGGACTCGCCGAGTTGTTGCCGGCGGCGTACAAGCCCGGAATCGGCTGATCGTTGCCGTCGAGTACGCGCGCCTGCGCATCGCAGGCCAGCCCGCCTTTGGTGCCGAGGTCGCCGAGATTGATCGCCACCGCGTAATA
>DASSVA010000306.1:0-2297 GCA_035706385.1 Solimonas sp.
CTCGAACAGGCGAGCCGCTACAAGTCGGAATTCCTCGCCAACATGTCGCACGAGCTGCGCACGCCGCTCAACAGCCTGCTGATCCTCGCCAAGGACCTCGCCGACAACGGCAGCGGCAACCTGACGCCGGAACAGGTCGAATCGGCACAGATCGTCCACGACAGCGGCCGCAACCTGCTCGGCCTGATCAACGACATCCTCGACCTGTCGAAGATCGAGGCCGGACGCATGGACGTGCACTGGGAAGACGTCGCGCTCGATACGCTCGGCAGCCATGCCGAGCGCGGCTTCCGGCGGGTCGCGCAGGATCGCGGCCTGGCGTTCTCGATCGACATCGCCGCCGGTCTGCCGGCAATCATCCGTTCCGACGGCACGCGGCTGATGCAGATCGTCACCAACCTGCTCGGCAACGCGTTCAAGTTCACGCACGGCGGCGCGGTGGTGCTGACGATCGCACGGCCCGGCGATGCGCTGCCGACGCTCGGCGAATGGCCGCGCGCGCGGACGCTGGCGCTGACCGTCAGCGATTCGGGCATCGGCATTGCCGAAGACAAACTCGCGCGGCTGTTCCAGCCGTTCGAACAGGGTGACGGCACGACCAGCCGGCGCTACGGCGGTACCGGTCTCGGCCTGTCGATCAGCCGCGCGCTCGCACAGATGCTCGGCGGCGAGATCGTCGTGCGCAGCACGCCGGGCAGCGGTTCGCAATTCACGCTGCTGCTGCCGGAGGACGGCAGCCGCGGCGCCAATGCCGAAGATGGCGGTGCCGCGATACCGGCCATTGCGCCGACGGCGCCGGCAATCACCGCGGCAGCCACGGAAACCGCCGCGGCCGCACCCGGCATGCCGCGCGGCGCGGCGATCGACGACGATCGCGATCGCCTGCAGCCCGACGACGTCTGCGTGCTGGTCGTCGAGGACGACGGCGCGTTCGCGCGCGTGCTCACCGACATGGCGCGCCGCAAGGGCTATCGCGTACTGGTCGCGAGCGACGGCGAAAGCGGTCTGGCGCTGGCCCGCCGCTACCGGCCGAACGGCATCCTGCTCGACGTCGATCTACCCGTGATGAACGGCTGGACCGTGATGGAGCGGCTGAAGGATGACGCCACGACCCGCGACATCCCGGTGCATTTCGTCACCGCGACCGACGAAGCGTCGCGCGGGCTGGCGATGGGCGCGGTCGGCTTCCTGACCAAGCCGGCGACGCGCGAATCGCTCGACGCCGCGTTCCAGCGCATCCTCAAAGCCGGCGACGGCGAACCGCGCAAGCTGCTGGTCATCGAGGACGATGCCGGCGCCCGGCACGCCGTTGCACGCCTGCTGGCCGGCCAGTCGATCGAACTCGCCGAAGCGGCGACCGCCGCGCAAGCCCTGCGGCTGCTCGATGAAAAGACTTTCGACTGCATCATCCTCGACCTGACACTGCCCGACGCCAGCGGTTTCGAATTGCTCGAACAGCTCGCGCGCCGCGGGCCGCTGCCGCCGGTCGTGATCTATTCGGCGCACGAACTGAGCCGCGAGGAAAATCTGCGCTTGCGCGAATACACCGACAGCATCGTCATCAAGGGCGCGCATTCGCCGGGCCGGCTGCTCGACGAAGTCTCGCTGTTCCTGCACGCGATGAAGAAACCATCGAGCCCGACGCCGACCGCGCAGCAGCCGTCCGACCTGTCCGGCACGGTGCTGGTCGTCGACGACGACATGCGCAACGTGTTCGCGCTGTCGAAGACCTTGCGCAGCCGTGGCCTCAAGGTGCTGATCGCGCAGGACGGCCACAAGGCGCTCGCGCAGCTCGAACAGAACGCCGACGTCGACTGGGTGCTGATGGACGTGATGATGCCAGGCATGGACGGCCACGAAGCGACGCGCGAGATTCGCAAGAGCGCCGAATGGCGTGACCTGCCGGTGATCGCGGTGACCGCGAAGGCGATGAAGGGCGACCGCGAGAAATGTCTCGAAGCCGGCGCCAGCGATTATCTGACCAAGCCGATCGACATCGAGAAACTGCTGTCGATGATGCGTGCCTGGCAACGCCGCCGCTGAGCGGTATGGAAACGCGCAAGCGCCAGGACATCGAACTGAACCTGTTCGTGCAGGCGCTGCAACAGTGCCACGGCTACGACTTCTCGCAATACGCACCGGCGTCGTTCAAGCGCCGCGTGCAGGGACTCGTCGATCATTTCGGCCTCGCCAACATCAGCCAGCTGACCGAGCGCGTCGTGCACCGCGACGATGTCGTACCGGACGTGATCGCGCGTCTGTCGGTGCCGGTCTCGGACATGTTCCGCGATCCGTCG
>DASSVA010000307.1:0-2298 GCA_035706385.1 Solimonas sp.
GGTCCGCCATCGCGTCAAGCAGATGCAGATGGACCCGGCCATGCTGTCGCGCGGCGTCAACCAGGGATTCTCGGGCGGCGAGAAGAAGCGCAACGAGATCCTGCAGATGCTGGTGCTCGAACCGAAACTGATGGTGCTCGATGAGACCGACTCCGGCCTCGACATCGACGCGCTGAAGATCGTCTCCGACGGCATCAACGCGATGCGCTCGAAAGAGCGCGCGACGATTCTCGTCACGCATTACCAACGCCTGCTCGATTACGTGCAGCCGGACTTCGTGCACGTGCTCGCCGCCGGCCGCATCGTCAAGAGCGGCGGCCCGGAACTCGCGCGCGAGCTCGAAGAGAAAGGCTACGGCTGGTTGCAGGCCGCATGATGGCGACGACGAGCGATACCATCCACGCCTCGTACGGCGAAGCGTTCGCGCAGTTCGCGAATCGCCTCACCGCGCCCGAGCGCGCCGCGCGCGCCGCCGCGTTCGACGAATTCGTCCGGCACGGCCTGCCGGACGATGCGATCGAGCGCTGGCATTACACGAATCTCAGCGCATTCCCGAAGCAGCCGGTGCGGCTCGCGACACACGCGACGCCTGACGTCGCGCGCTGGCAGCTCGCCGACTGCGACGAGCACGTCTTCGTCAACGGCCATCGCATGGCCGGCGACGCGAACGCGAGCAGCGCACCGCTGGCCAGCGTCGATGCGCACGCCGGCCTCGCCGGCCTGCATCGCGCGTTCGCCGCGCCCGGTCTGCAGCTTGCCGTTGCGAAGAACGTCGTACTGCCCCGCCCCGTCCATCTGCTGACGCTGTCGGACGCCGGCGACGCCGGCGAGATGACGCAGGACATGGCCCATCTGGCGCATCGCATCGCGCTGGCGCGCAACTCCAGTGCCGTCGTCATCATCACCAACGCCGGCATCGACGGCGCGGCGCGTTTCATCACGCAGAGCCTCGCGATCGACCTCGCCGACGGCGCGCGGCTGACGCTGATCCGCGTGCAGGACGAAACGCGCGCGACGACGCAATGGCTGCAGACCAGCGTCAACGTCGGCCGCGACGCGCGCTTCGATCTGGTCAACGTCGACCTCGGCGGCAAGCTGATCCGCAACGACTGGCGCGTGAAGCTCGCCGCGCCCGGCGCGCAGACCGAACTCGCCGGCCTGTTCGCGTCGGATGCGCGCGTGCATCTCGACAACCAGTACGAGATCGACCACGCCGCCGAGCACGGCACCAGCCGCCAGTTCTTCCGCGGCCTCGGTTTCGGCATCAGCAAGTCGGTGCTGAACGGCCGTGTCGTCGTGCAGCCGGGCGCGCAGAAGACCGATTCCGGGCAGAGCATCGCCAGCCTGATGCTCGCCAAGGGCGCCGAGATCGACGCCAAGCCGGAACTCGAAATCTACGCCGACGACGTCAAGTGCGCGCACGGCGCGACCTGCGGCCAGCTCGACGACACGTCGGTGTTCTACCTGCGCACGCGCGGCGTGCCGGAAGCGGTCGCGCGCGCGCTGCTGACGTACAGCTTCGCCAACGACGTGATCGGCCGGATTCCGCATGCCGGCCTGCGTTCGCGGATCGCGCGGCGCATCACCGCGGCACTCGGCGCCGAACTCGATCTCGATGCGCTGAACGTGCCGGTCGACGCCGACGATTTCGCCGGAGAACCCACCGGAGAAACGGCATGACCGCCGCCACGCCGACGCCGGCCAGGGCGCTCGATCTCGCGGCGATCCGCGCGCAGTTCCCGATCCTGCACGAGACGGTGCGCGGCAAGCGCCTCGCCTATCTCGACAACGCGGCGACGACGCAGAAGCCCGAAGCGATGCTGCGCGCGATCGACCATTACTACCGGCATCAGAACGCCAACGTGCATCGCGCCGTGCACGAACTCGCCGAGCGCGCGACGACCGCCTACGAAGGCGCGCGCGACCGCATCGCCGCATTCATCCACGCGAGCCGCGAGGAAATCGTCTTCACGCGCGGCACGACGGAAGGCATCAACCTCGTCGCGCGCAGCTTCCTGCAGCCGCGCGTGCAGCCCGGTGACGAAGTGCTGGTCACCGACATGGAACATCACTCGGACATCGTGCCGTGGCAGCTCGCCGGCGCGACGACCGTCGCCGCGCCGGTGCTCGACGACGGTTCGCTCGACTTCGACGCGTGGCGCAGGCTGCTCGGTCCGCGCACGAAACTCGTTGCCGTCGCGCAGATCTCGAACTCGCTCGGCACGATCAACCCGATCGCCGACATCATCCGCGAGGCGCATGCGCGCGGCATTCCGGTGCTGGTCGACGGCGCACAGG
>DASSVA010000308.1:0-4949 GCA_035706385.1 Solimonas sp.
CGCGAGCATCAGCAGGCCGGCGGCGGGCAGGTTCTTGCCGGCGCGTTTGCCGATCAGGCGCGTCACTGCGTCGCGCTGCAGCGCGCGGAACGCGCTCGCTTCGCGGATGATCTCGGCGCGCACGGCTTCACGGTGCGTGGCGATCGTCGTCAGTTCGGCCGACAGCGTGGCGTTGGTCGGATCGCTGTTCAGTTCCCACAACGCGCGCAGCGGCTCGGGCGCGGCGAGCGCTTCATGAAAACGCCGCAGGCGGCGCTCGTTGATGCGCTTGACGACGGCGAGGATCAGATCGTCCATCGTGCGGAAGTAGTAATACAGCAGCTGCGTTTTCAGCCCCGCCTGCGCGGCGACCTGGCGCGCCGAGATCGCGACGTAGCCTTCGCTGCGCAGCAGTTCCTCGGCGGCGTCGATGAACAGCACGCGCTGCTTCGAGTCTTCCGCGCCCATGCGGCGGACCGGCGCCGCCTTGGACTTCGACGGCTGCGTTGTTTTCGGCTTCTGTTCTTTCATTGACGGGCGGCGGTGGCGCGGGTTTCGTCAGAACCTAGCGCAAAACGTCGCCGCGCGGCATCCGTCGCGCAAAAAAACGCCCTCGCGCCGTTGCGGGCGAGGGCGTTCGTTTTTCGCGATGTGCGCTACGCGCGGCTGCGCGGCAGGCCGAGTCGGCGCTCGGCGACCATGCTGCGCAGCACTTCGCTGGTGCCGCCGTAGATCGTCGTCGCCGTCGAATGGCGATAGCCTTTTTCGACGAGGCCCAGACCTTCCTTGCCGCGCAGCAGCGAGCGCGGCGCGGCGAGATCGAGCAGGTCGGCGGAATCGACGATGAAGCTTTCCGTCGAATAGACCTTCGCCGCCGGACCATATGCGAGGTCCGGCAGGCCGGCGAGCCGGGTGCCGAGCACGCGGCCGGACAGCACTTCGCTGATCCGCGCGTCGGCATAGACCTTCGCCAGACGCGCGAGCACGCCGTCGTCGTCGATCAGCGGCTTGCCGTTGCGCTGTTCGCCGCGCGCCCAGTCGGCGACTTCGTCGGCCATCTCGCGCATCAGGATGTGATAGTAGCCGCCGCTCTGTTCCATGCTCAGCGCCGACGCGAGCACCCTGGCGCCGCCGTTGATTTCGCCGAGACGGTATTTGTCCTCGACGCGCACGTCGGCATAGAACGTCGCGTTGGTGCGTTCGTCCATGAACGTGTGCACCGGTGTGATCGTGATGCCGGGCTTGTCCATCGGCACGAGGAACACGGTGATGCCCTTGTGCTTCGGCGCGTCGGGATCGGTGCGCGTGATCAGGATCACGTAGCTCGCCAGCTCGGCGCCGGACGTGAACATCTTCGCGCCGTTGATGATCCAGTCGTCGCCGTCGCGCACCGCGCGCGTCTTCGCCGCGAACACGTCGGAGCCGCCGGACGGCTCGGTATAGCCGAGGCAGGCGCTGATCTCGCCGCGGCCCATGCGCAGCAGCACTTCTTCCTGCAGTTCCGGCTTGCCGGTCTTCTGCACGACGTGGCCGATCATCGACGTCGTGCTGCGCGGCAGGCCGGCGTAGCCGATCTCCTGCCAGACCGTCAGGCTGGCGCGCGTCGATGCCGCGTCGGCGCCGCGGCCGCCCCATTTCACCGGCCAGTCCGGATACAGCAGGCCGGCTTCGCCGAGCGCGCGATGCACGTCCCAGTCATGCGATTCGAAGTTGTGGTCGACGAGATTGTGTTTCGCCGGATCGATCACGCGTTTGAACACCGCGCGCGTTTCCGCGGCCAGTTCCTCGCCGCCTTCGGGCGGATAGAAGTCGACGTCGACGACGCCCGGATCGGGCAACGGCGCCTGTTCGCCGAGAAACAGACGGCGGCCGGCGCGCGCGAGCTCGATCTGCGGATCGCCGAGCATCAGCGCCCAGTTCTTCGCGCGGCGGTGATAGAGCTGGATGTCGTATTCGTTCGACAGGCCGTAGCCGCCGAACGTGTGCAGCGCGTGCGCGACGCTGCGCGTCGCGGTGCGCGCGCAGAACCAGTACAGCATCGACACCGACGCCGCGGCTTCGTCGTGGTGGTCGGCGATCGCGCGCAGCGTCCACCACAGCAGCATGCCGGCGCCGTCGGCGTCGATCGCGTCGTCGGCGAGCGGATGGGCGATGCCCTGATTGGTGCCGATCGGCACGCCGAACGCGATGCGCTCGCAGGCGTACGCCGCCGCCATCGCCAGCGCTTCCTTCGTCAGCCCGATCAGCGCCGCCGACGTCAGCAGCTTCCATTCCTCGAGACCGGCCGCCCAGATCGTCGCCGCGTCGGCGCCGGTCGCGATCACATGCCGCTGGCCCTGGCCGGGCTCGAACACGCCGATGCCGACGCCGCCGAGCGTCGCCGGCGCGGCGGGCGGCGCGTTCGGCACTTCGATCGCGAACTCGCGGCCGTCGAACGTCAGGACGGCCTTGGCGACCGCCGCACCGGCGACGAGCTGGGATTTGCCCGGCCGGGTTTCGTGCAGCGCCAGCGTCAACACGGTTTCGCCGTCGCGAACTTTTTCGATCCACTCGCGCGCGACGTCGCCGCCGAGTTCGCCGAGCATCCGCAGCGCGACGACCGCTTCGGCGAGCGGCGCCGATGCGAGCCGGCGGCCGGCCTGTTCCATCATCAGGCAGCAGTCGAACAGGCCCATGCCGCCGCCGCCGGCGTCCGCCGACAGGCGCATGAACGGCGCTTCGGTCGCGACCAGTTCGCGCCACAGCGCCGCGTCGAAGCCGAGCGGCTCGGCGGCGCGCACGCGCGCCGTGCTCGATTCCGCCGCGAAGAATCCTTCGAACATTTCCTGGACAGGTACGCTGTCGTCCGGCAGGCCCAGCTTCATGCGCTCATTCCTCTGCTTGTCTTTTCATGCGCCGCCGTCGTCGCGGCGGGTCTTTCGTGATCGGTTCGCGCCGGCGGATGCGGCGTTTCAGTTCTTCAGCAGCTGCGCGCGGGTGAACGGGTCGTCGCCGACGAACACCGGCGTGCCGGTGAACGACGCGATCCGCCACTGGCCGTCGGCTTCGAGCCGGAAGTCCATGCGGCAGGTCGTGATCATCGCCGGCGTGATCGTCGCGCGCACCGGCGGCTTGCCTTCGCCGGCGTAGCTGACGTTGGTGAAGAACACGCTGGCGTTGTGCGGATCGCGGACTTCGGTGCGCAGGTTCAGGAACGTATGCGCGCCGACGCGGATGCCGTCCTTGTGCAAAGCCGGAATCCGTTCGAGTCGGTCGCTGTAGAACTTGTTGATCGCGGCGTGACCCTGGTACTGCGTGTCGCCGACGAAGAACACGCCGTCGGCGGTATAGAAGCGGGCGAGGTCGAGGCCGTCGTTGCTGTCGATCTCATGCGCGAATTCGGCGACGAGCTGCTGCAGCTCGATCGCGATGAGCGCCGATTCCCGGTCGAATCTGGCCATGTTCTGTCCTCGTTGTCCGTGATGTGGTCGTCGCGCAAGGCGGATCGCGGGCACGACACGCGTCGCTTCAGCCGTTTTTTCGCGCGGCTACTGTACTGCAGGAAAATTGCCTGGGACCGCCAATGCTCGATACCGGGCATGATAGCGCCGCGGCCGGACTTATGTGCAGCACTGTTGATTGATATGTCCGGAATCCGGCGGGCGTTTCAATTCCATCCGGCCGAAACCTGTCCGCCGAGCTGGTTCGACAGCTCGCCGGCGGCCGACACCAGCGCGCTCTGCAGCGCCGGCAGGCCGTTGCGCTGGAGCGCGCTGCCGATGCCGATCGCGACCAGCGCATGGCTCATCTTCGCGCGCGTCTTCCAGACCGGCGCGGCGAGCACGGTGACGCCGCTGATGTAATTGCCGGCGTCGATCGCGAAGCCCTGGCGCTTCGTCTGCTCGACCTGCGCGCGCCATTCGTCGAAGCCCGGCGGTTCGTCCCAGCGCAGCGTCTTGAAGCGCGATTCGAGCTCGACGTCGGAATGGCCGCCGAACGCGGCGATGCAGCGGCCGGTCGCGCTGATCAGCGCCGGGAAACGGCTGCCGACCTGCGCGCTGAGCTGGAAGTTGGTGCCGGACTGCGAAGTCGCGACGACGACGATGTGATCGAGGCCGACGATGTGCACGCCGAGCACGGTCAGCTCGAAGCGCCGGCTGATGCGGTCGATCAGCGGTTGCGCGAGATCGTTGAAGCGGTTGCCGGCGAGCCAGTCGCGCGCCAGCGTCAGCACGCCGGCTTCGAGCGAATAGCGCTTGGTGTCGGCGTCGAACGCGACGAATTCCTCGGCGACCAGCGCGCGCAGCACGTACAGGCAGGTGCTCGGCACGAGGCCGAGTTCGCGCGCGATGGTCTGCAGGCCAAGCGGCGCGTGGCTCTTGCCGAGCAGACGCAGCACGGCGGCGGCGCGCGAGATTGCCGGCGCCTTGCTGGCTTCGACGGCATGCGCCAGATCGCGGTCGGGACGGGCGCTGCGCGGAGGGGCTTCGGTCATCGGAGAGCTTCGTCGTACAGGGCTGCGAGGCCGGGTGGGAGCATCGATCGTCGTTCAATATACAGAATGAAATTCAACATTTGAAATAGTGTGCCCGTTGCGGCATGCTTCGCGCCACTCGAAACGAACGACGCTGTTGATCAGCGGCGTGCGCACTGACCGCCGACGAGATGACCACGCCCACCGCCAAGCTGACCGACTACACCCGCTACGCCGATGCCCAGCAGCATGCGAATTCCGCGGCGCTGTGGGAGCTGTTCGACGGCGACCGCGAGTCCTTCAACATCGCGCACGAGTGCATCACGCGCCACGCCGACGGTTCCGGCCGCGCCGCCGTGCGCATTGCGCGCGCCGACGGCACGGACGAGATCCTCAGCTTCGACACCATCGCCGCCGGCGCCGCGCGCTTCGCGCACTGGCTCGACGCGCAGGGCGTCAAGCCGGGCGAACGCATCGCCTTCATGCTGGAGCCGTCGCTGCCGTTCTACGTCTGCCT
>DASSVA010000309.1:0-17624 GCA_035706385.1 Solimonas sp.
AAGCTTCGCTTCACGACAACCCCTTCGCGCCCCTCGTCGCGCATCACGACCCGATCGCTCATCACGCCTCGCCGATCACGGCGAGCAGCTTCCGCAAGGCGCCGCGATTGGCTTCGACGACGGCGCGGCCGGCATCGCCGATCGCGCGGCGGCGAGCGGCATCGGCGAGCAGCACCTGCAAGGTATCCGGCAGCGACGCGGCACTGACCTCGATGCCGCCCTGCGCGTCGAGCAACAGATCGCGCGCGGCGACGAAGTTGTGCATCTGCGGACCGAACAGCACCGGCAGGCCGAGCGCGGCCGGTTCGAGCACGTTGTGGCCGCCGACCGCGACCAGCGAGCCGCCGACGAACGCGACATCCGCGGCGGCGAAGTACGCGAACATCTCGCCCATGCTGTCGCCGAGCAGCACCTGCGCATCGATCGTCGCGCCGTCGCCGTCAAGCGCGCCGAGTGCGCTGCGTCGCTGCACGCTGAAGCGCGCCTTCTCGACGAGCCTGGCGACCGCATCGAAACGCTGCGGATGACGCGGCACCAGCAGCAGCGCCGCGTCGGGCAGCGCCGTCAGCAGTGCGCGATGCGCGGCGAGCACGAGTTCGTCCTCGCCTTCGTGCGTGCTCGCGGCGACCCAGACCGGCCGCGCGCCAAGCCGCGCGCGCAGCCGGCGGCCGAGCGCGATCTGCGCGTCCGGCAGCGGCTGGTCGAACTTGATGTTGCCCATCACCGCGACGCGTTCCGGCGGCGCGCCGAGCGCGCGGAAGCGCGCGGCGTCGGCGTCGCTCTGCGCGGCGACCTGCGCGACATCGGCGAGCGTGCGCCGCGCGAAGCCGGCGACTTTCGAATAACCGCTGAACGAGCGCGGCGACAAGCGCGCATTGACGATGC
This sequence comes from Solimonas sp., assembly GCA_035706385.1. GTDB lineage: Bacteria > Pseudomonadota > Gammaproteobacteria > Nevskiales > Nevskiaceae > Solimonas. The sequence goes on from DASSVA010000309.1 coordinate 886, forward strand.
TCAGCGCGATGCCGCGCGCGGCGGCGGCGCGCAGCAGGTTCGGCCACAGCTCGGTTTCCATCACGACGATCTTCGCCGGCCGCACGCGCGCGAGAAACCGCGCGACGACATCGGGCAGATCGTACGGCGCGTAGCTGTGTACGACGCTGTCGCCGAACAACGCGACGGCGCGCTCCGAACCGGTCGGCGTCGTCGTCGTCAGCCAGATCCGGCCGGCGCCGTGGCGCGCGACGAGCGCGCGCACCAGCGGCGCGGCGGCGAGCGTCTCGCCGACCGACACGGCGTGCACCCAGACCGCGACCGGCTGCGGCGGCGTGCGCACGAAGCCGAAACGCTCGCGCCAGCGCCGGCGATACGCCGCCAGCTCGCGGCTGCGCCACAGCAGGCGCAACAGCACGAACGGCGTCGCGAGATACAACAGCACGGTGTAGAGGGCACGCATGGTCGCGCAGCCTACGTGACGCTTGTGACCGCTACAATGCGCGACACTTTTCGATCGACCGCCATGGCCGCGCCCGCGCTCGAAGCCCGCCATTTTCATCCGCGCTGGTGGCCGACCTGGATCGGCATCGGCCTGTTGTGGCTGCTGAGCTGGCTGCCGATTCCGCTGCTGCTCGCGACCGGTTCCGGGCTCGGCTGGCTCGCCGGCCGAGTGCTCGGCGGCCGGCGCCGCATCGTCCGCGTCAATCTCGAACTGTGCTTTCCGGAACTCGACGCGACCGCGCGCGCGCGCATGGTCGACGCGCATTTCCGCGCGCTCGGCGCCGGCCTGTTCGAAGCGGCGATCGCGTGGTTCGCGCCGGACTGGCGGCTGCGGCGGCGCGGCGAGGTCGTCGGCCTCGAACATCTAGCCGCGGCGCAGGCCGACGGCAGCGGCGTGCTGCTGCTGACCGGCCATTTCACGACGCTGGAAATCGGCGCGCGCTTCGTCTGCCTCGCGCAGCGGCCGTTCCACGCGATGTACCGGCCGTACAACAACGCCGTGCTCGATTACTTCATGCATCACTGGCGCGAGGGCCGCTCCGGCGAACCGGCGCTGCCGCGCGACGATCTGCGCGCGCTGGTCCGCGCGCTGCGCCAAGGCCATGCGATCTGGTACGCGCCGGACCAGACGCTGGATCGGCGCATCAGCGTGTTCGCGCCGTTCTTCGGCGTGCCGGTCGGCACGATCACCGCGACCGCGCGGCTCGCGCAGATGGGGCGCGCCAGGGTCGTGCCGTATTTCCCGCAACGGATCGGCGGCCGCTACCGGATCACGTTCCTGCCGGCGCTCGAGAATTTTCCGTGCGGCGACGAGATCGCCGATGCGGCGCGCATCAATCGCGCGATCGAGGACGGCATCCGGCGCGCACCGGCGCAGTATTTCTGGGTGCACCGGCGTTTCAAGCAGGTACCGCCCGGCACGCCGGATCCGTACGGTCGTCCGAAGTAGCGGCCGGACGGGAAATCCCGACAGGCCGGCTGTTATAGTTGTCGGGCTTAACCGAAATTCTCGAGGGGCAGGATTCGCATGGATAGATTTCGCCACGCCGCACTGGCCGCCGTCGTCGCGGGCGGCATCGCGTTTGCACCCGCGGCCCTGGCCGCCACCAGCGTCGCGCAGCAAGCGCAGGCGCTGATCGACAGCGGTCATGCCGACGACGCGCTCAGCAAGCTCGACAGCCATCTGGCGAAGAATCCGCAGGACGCCGAGGCGCGCTTCACGAAGGGCGTCGCACTGGTCAAGCTCAATCGCAGCAAGGACGCGATCCGCGTGTTCGCCGATCTGACGCGCGACTATCCGCAGCTGCCCGAGCCGTACAACAACCTCGCCGTGCTGTACGCGGCGCAGGGCGATTACGACAAGGCGCGCGACGCGCTGCAGGCGGCGATCGCCAAACATCCGAGCTACGCGACCGCGCACGAGAATCTCGGCGACATCTACGCCGCGCTCGCCGCCGCCGCGTACGGCAAGGCCGCGGCGCTCGACACCGGCGATCAGGCCGTGCGCCGCAAGCTCGCGGTGATCAACCAGCTCGATACCGATCTCGGCATCCCGGCGACCACGCCGCCGCCGGCGACCGCCAGCGCCGCGCCGTCGGTGCCGGCCACCGTCGCACCGGCTGCGGCGGCCGCGGCGCCGGTCGCGACCGCCAAGCCGGCACCGGCCGAAGCGCCGAAGCACAGCGACGCCGCCGCGCGCGATGCCGCGGCGCTCGCGCAGGTACAGGCCTGGGCGCAGGCCTGGGCGCATCAGGACGTCGATGCATATATTGCGATGTACGCGCCCGAGTTCGCGCCGGAAGGCGGCCTCTCGCGCGAGACCTGGGCCGCGCAGCGCCGCGATCGCATCACGACGCCGAAGAAGATCAGCGTGCGCGTGATCGATCCGCAGGCCAGCGACATCGAGGACGGCGCGGTGCGCGTCAGTTTCACGCAGGCGTACGAATCGGATACCTATTCGGACAGCGTCAGCAAAGTGCTCGAACTGGTACCGGTCGACGGCAACTGGAAAATCGTCCGCGAGTACACGCGCTGAGCCGGTCGGCGTCCGGCCGGTCTGAGCGGACGCTGGATCCGTAGTGTTGGGGGACGCGGTTCGTTCGATGTCGAAGAGTTCATCCACCCGGCTGGCGCTGCTCGCCGCCGGGTTTCTGTTCATCAATGCGCAGGCCGATGCGGCGTCGCCGGAACAACAGTTCGGCGCGGTCGCCGATCTGTTGTCGGCCGGCAAGGCCGACGATGCGCTGCATTCGCTCGCGGAGCTGAATGCGCAGGCGCCGGGCTTCGCGCTCGGCCGGCAGTTCTATGGCGAGCTGAAGACGCGGCTGGCGGCCGACACACCGCGCCCGCAGTTGCAGGCGCTCGCCGACGAAGCGCGTCTGCGGCTCGCCAGCGAACGCGCGGTGCCGAAAACCGGCACGATGCCCGATTCGGTGCTGCGCCTCGCCGCCAGCTTCAAGCACCTGATCGTCGTCGACCTGCCGCGCGCGCGGCTCTACGTGCTCGGCAACGAAGGCGGCCAGCTCAAGCTGATCAGCCACCATTACGCGGCGATGGGCAAGAACGGCTGGGGCAAGCAGAGCGCCGGCGACAACCGCACGCCGGTCGGCATCTATCACATCACCGGTTGGATCGACGGCAAGAAGCTGCCGGCGTTCTACGGCGCCGGCGCGTTCCCGTTGAACTATCCGAATCTCTGGGACCAGTTCAAGCGGCGCACCGGCTATGGCATCTGGCTGCACGGCGTGCCGGTCGGCACCGACACGCGGCCGCCGCTGTCGAGCGAAGGCTGCGTGACGATGGCGAACGCCGATCTGCTCGCACTCAAACCGTACGTCGAACTCGGCCAGACGCCGGTCGTGCTCAGCGACGCGCTGAGCTGGCAGGAGCCGGAGCAGATGCGCCAGGATCGCGACGCGTTCATGGCGCGCGTCGAGGCCTGGCGCGCGGCGTGGGCGGCGAAGGACACCGCCGCGTATCTCGATTTCTACGGCCCCGAGTTCACGACCGAGGGCATGAACCGCAAGGCGTTCGTCAATCACAAGGAACGCGTCAACGCGCAGAAGAAGTTCATCGACGTGCAACTCAGCGACATCAGCCTGTACCGCTATCCGGGCAGCGACGATCAGCTGATGCTCGCCGAGTTCACGCAGCACTACCGCTCGGACAACTACAGACTCGATTCGCGCAAACAGCAGTTCTGGAAGCGCGACGGCAACGGCGACTGGAAGATCTTCCGCGAGGAAAGCCGCTGAGCGCCGGCGCGCGCGATCAGCGGATCAGCAAATTCTGCGGCGGCCGACGCAGATAGGCAGGCGCCTGGTTCGGAAGATTGGTCTGCAGCCACGTCAGCATGTCGCCCCAGATCCGTTGCGACTGCGCCGGCGTCGGCATGATGCCGGCGTGCGGAAGTTCCAGCGTGATCACCGGCAGGCGCATGTAGACGCCGGCGTAGTTGCCGAGCGAGCCCGGATAGGTGCCGAGCTGATGCAGGTGCAAATAACCGAAACGGACCGGCGGCTCGTCGGGGCCGTCGTAATCGAGCACGCCATACGGTGCGTGCACGGAAACGATCGCGTCCGGATGGAAATCGTTGATCTGCTGCAGCAGCCAGCGCGTCTCCGGTTCCGACAGCGCGGCCGGGCCGGGATAGCGTCGCGGGTCGCGGCGCGTGCGCTGCTCCCAGTACACCATCGCGTCGGACTTCCAGTCCGGCGTCGGAAAATTGCGGTTCAGGTCGACGCCGTGCGCATTCATGCGCGTGGCCGGCACGGCCAGCAGGCCGTCCGGATTCGCGCACGGAATCACGCGCCACTGGAACGGCTGGAAGCGCTCGTGTTCGAGCCGCGTCATCCACTGGAAGACGACGCTGACGGCGGAGAATTCATCGCCATGAATGCCGCCGAGCAGCAGCACGCGTTGCGGCTCGACCTGGCTCGAACGCGGCAGATAGTCGCGATACAGCAGCGGCTGGCCCTGCACGCTCGCCGCTTCCGTGATCTGCAGGCCGGCGTGCAGACAGGTCTGCTCGTCGAGGCTGCCGAGCCGTTCGCCGAGCACATGGCAGGCTTCGTCGAGGCCGGCAAGCGGCATCGCGTGGACGCTGCCGGCTGCGACAAGAAAAAGCCCGGCGAGAAGCCGGGCCGGCAGCCACCCCCGCGGCCGCTTATTTTTTGATGCCACGTTCCTTGCGAACCTTGTCGACGAGGAAATTGATGGTGGCAATCGTCTGATCGAGACCGCCCGTCATAGCCGGTCCCGTCATGTATTTGCCGCCGACGACGAGGGTCGGCACGCTGAACACGCCGTAACGGCGCGACAGCGCTTCGGCATTGCGCACCTCGGCGTCGACGACGAAGCCGTCGAACGTGCCGGCAAACTTGTCGGCGTCGATGCCGGCCTTGTTCTTGAACAGCGCCGCGATCTGCGCTTCGGACGTCAGCGGATCGTTGTCCTTGTGGATCGCGTCGAACAGCGCCGTGTGCATGACATCGAACACGCCGAGCGCCTTCTCGGTATAGAACGCGCGCGAATGCAGCAGGCCCTGCGGATGGCCGAGCGAATTCGGATAGCGGACGAAGTCGACGTCGGCCGGCCTGGTCTTCTCCCATGCGCGCAGCGGCGGATCGAACGCGTAGCAGTGCGGGCAGCCGTACCAGAAGAACTCGGCGACTTCGACGCGGCTCTTGTCGGCCGGCGCCTGCACGTCGTTGACCTTCTTGTACTGCTTGCCTTCCTCGAACTTCGGATTGTCGGCGGCCGAGCACGCGAGCGCCGACAGGCTCAGGACGACGGCGATCAGGCCGCGAAGCGCATGACGCATGATCACTCCCGGCGGACGCTTACTGCAGACCGTTGACGTACGAGGCGAGCGCGGCGATCTCTTCGTCGCTGAGCTTGGCGGCGACCGCCGCCATGATCTTGTGATTGCCTTCCGGCAATGCCTTCTTGCTGTCTTCGCGATACGCCTTCAGACGGCTGGCGACGTAGACCGAATGCTGGCCGCCGATGCGCGGGAACGCGGCCGGCGACACGCCGGCACCGGCCGGACCGTGGCAGGCGGCGCAGGCCGGCAGGCCGCGCGCGGCATCGCCGGCGCGGAACAACTTCTGCGCGACCGGAATCGCATCGGCGCTGCCGACGCCCGGCGCGGCCGGCTGCGCGGCGAAATACGCGGCGAGATTGGCGATGTCCTCGTCCGACAGCGCCGCGGCCTGCGGCTGCATCAGCGGATTCTGGCGTTCGCCGGCCTTGAAGCGATGCAGCTGCTCGCTGATGTAGCGCGCGCTCTGGCCGGCCAGCTTCGGCCATTCCGGATTCGCGCTGTTGCCGCCGGGGCCGTGGCAGGCGGTGCAGGTCGCCGACTTGGCGGAGCCCGCCTCGACGCTGCCGTGCGTGAGCGGATCTTGAGGGGTCCCTTCCGCGGCCATTGCCAGCATGGGGGCGGACACGCACAGAACGGCAGCCAGCAAAACGCGCTTCATGCGACAAACTCCCAAAAGCGATTCGCGTGCGCGGCCGCCGCGGCGACCTCGACGCAATGAGTGGACAAAACAAAAGTCGGACGATTCTACAGGTTCCGCGCCAGCAATTTCACGCCGCGCCGCCGATGCCGGCATGCCATGCACGTTATGCTCGCGCCCTTGCCGATGCCGTGAGCTTCGATGTCCGCCTCCCGTAACAGCAGCGCGTCCACGCCGGGCGACCGCGGTGCGCCGAACCCGTTCGCCGGCGCCGCATTCCTGCTGTCGTGCGCGAAACTCACGCAATTGCCGGCCGACGGCCTGCCGGAGATCGCGTTCGCCGGCCGCTCGAATGCCGGCAAATCGAGCGCGATGAACGCGCTGTGCGGACAGAAGCAGCTCGCGCGCGTCAGCAAGACGCCGGGCCGCACGCAACTGATCAACATGTTCGGCGTGCCGGGTGGCCGCTTCGTCGACCTGCCCGGCTACGGTTTCGCGAAAGTCCCGAAGGACGTCAGCCGGTCGTGGGGCGCGCTAATCGGCGATTACCTGCAGGGCCGCGCGAACCTGCGCGCGATCGTGCAGATCATGGACATCCGTCATCCGCTCAGCGATTTCGACGTGCAGATGCTGGAATGGGCGGCGCATCGCGGCCTGCGCTGCCTGGTGCTGCTGAGCAAGGCCGACAAGCTGCGCTACGGCGCCGCCAAGACCACGCTGCTGCAGGTCGACAAAGCGCTGGCCGGTCTGCCGATGCTGCAGGCGCAGCTGTTCTCGTCGACGTCGCGGCAGGGCCTCGACGAAGCCCGCGCGACGCTGGCGTCGTGGCTGCGCGACGCCGCCTGAGCCGCTGCGGCCGCACGCGATTTTTCCGCTGGGGAATCATCCGCATTGCCAATGGGCAGGCGCGTCGGCACGCTGCCGGTCGCCGCGCAGGGCGTTTTTCGCAATGGCTGTGCAAATCGGCGAAAGGATGGCGGCGTTCGCCATCCGCAGCGATCGAAGCGGTTCCGGGCGCATCTGCAAGTCTTTGATTATGATTGTTTATCGCTGTCGTGCGAAAACGGCATCGCTTGTGCTCTTCTTCGCACATCCAAATCGTCGGTTGCCGCATCCAAACTTTCACGCATCGAATCCCTCGCGCTCATGACCCTCCGCATCCGCGTCGGCACCCGTCTGCTGCCGACCTTCCTGCTGTCGCTGTGCGCCGCCTGCGCGGTCGGCCCGGACTATCGCGCGCCGGATGCCGGGCGCGCCGGCATCCCGTCGAGCTGGCATGCACGGCTGCCGCACGGCGGCGAGCTCGCGTCGCTCGCGCAGTGGTGGCGGCAGTTCGACGATCCGCTGCTGACCGAACTCGTCGAATCGGCGGAAGCCCGCCATCCGAGCATCGAGGCGGCGGTCGCCGCCGTGCGCGAAGCGCGCGCCGGCGTGATCGCATCACGCGGCGGTCTGCTGCCGGCGCTGAACGCCAATGGCTCGCTGACGCGCAGTTCGGGCGCCGGCGACACCTCCGGCACGGAATCGCCGCCGTTCTCGCTGGTCAACGGCGCGCTCGATGCGAGCTGGGAACTCGATCTGTTCGGCGGCGCGCGGCGCGATCTCGAAGCCAGCCGCGCGCGGCTGCAGGCCGCACAGGCCGACTGGGACGACGCGCGCGTGTCGCTCGCCGCCGAAGTCGCCGACGCTTACGTCGAGCGCCGCTACTGCGAGCGGCTGCTGGCGCTGTACCGCGACACGCTGCGCTCGCGCCGCGAGACCGAGCGGCTGACCGCGCTGAAGCTGGACGCCGGGTTCGCCGCGCCGGCCGATGCCGCGCAGGCGCGTGCCGGCCGCTACGACAGCGAGAACCAGCTGATCGCGCAGCAAGGCGTCTGCCAGCAGGATCTGAACCGTCTCGCACAGCTCAGCGGCATCGCCGCCACGCCGCTGGAGACGCGGCTCGCCGCGACGCCGCAGGCGGCGATCCCGGTGCCGCGCGATCCGGCCGTGCCGAGCGTGCCGGCGGCGATCCTGTCGCAGCGACCGGACCTGATGTCGGCGGAACGCTCGCTGGCCGCAGCGAGCGCGAATGTCGGCGTCGCCGTCGCCAGCCGCCTGCCGTCGCTGACGCTGACCGGCTCGATCGGCATCAATCATCTCGTGCACGGCGACAACGACGTGCGCAGCTGGTCGTGGGCACCGTCGCTGAGCCTGCCGGTGTTCGACGGCGGCGCCGGCCGCGCGCGCGTCGAGACCGCGCATGCGCAATACGATCGCGCGCTCGCGCAGTATCGCGGCAAGGTGCTGACCGCCGTGCAGGAAGTCGAGGACGCGCTGACCCGCGTCGATACGTCGGTGCGGCGCGCCGACGCCGCGCGCGCGGCCGAACGCAACTACACGGTGCTGCTCGACTCGCAGGAGAACCGCTACGAGCTCGGCGAGACTTCGTTGCTCGATCTCGAAGACAGCCGCCGCCTCGCGCTCGCCAGCCGCGAAACGCTGGCCGCCGTCGAACTCGAGATCAGCGCATCGTGGATCGCGCTGTACAAGGCCGCCGGCGGCGGCTGGAACGAGCCGGCGCCCGCTGCCCTTTCCTCCACATCCGTCACGCCCGGCGCGCGCGCCGCGGCCCCGACCCCGCACGCAGGAGCCGGCGCATGAGCCTGGTCTTTTCCGATTTCCGTCGTCACCCGCTGTTCGCCGCCGCGGCGCTGGGCCTGCTCGCGGCGCTCGGCGGCTGCAAGAAAGCCGCACCGGCGAAGGCCGAGGCCAAGCCGGTGATGACGGTCGCGCTCGTGTCGCCGCAGCCGGCGCAGTGGCAGCGGCGGCTGCAGGCGAGCGGCAACGTGCAGCCCTGGCAGGAAGCGGTGGTCGGCGCCGAAGTCGGCGGCGCGCGCCTGCTCGAAGTGAAGGTCAACGTCGGCGACGTCGTCAAAAAGGGCGACGAACTCGCGCGTCTCGATCCGGCGACGCTGGCCGCGCAGGCGGCGCAGCAGCAGGCGCAGGTCGCGCAGGCCGAAGCCAATCTCGTCAAGGCACGCGCCGACGCACAGCGCGCGAGCCTGCTCGACAAGACCGGCTCGATCAGCCAGCAGGACATCCTGCAGTACCGCACCGCCGCCGCGACCGCCGAAGCGCAGTTCAAGCTGGCGCGCGCGCAGAGCGAGGTCGCGAGCCTGCAGTTGCGCTACGCGCAGATCGTCGCGCCGGACGACGGCGTGATCTCGTCGCGCACGGCGACGGTCGGCACGGTGGTCGGCGCCGGCACCGAACTGTTCCGGTTGATCCGCGGCCAGCGTCTCGAATGGCGCGCCGAAGTGCCGGGTGACCTGCTTGGCGAACTGAAGCCCGGCATGCGCGCCGATCTGCGCCGGCCCGGCGACGGTGCGGCGATCGCCGGCACCGTGCGGCAGATCGCGCCGACCGTCGACCTGCAGACGCGCAACGCGCTGGTCTATGTCGATCTGCCGAAAGACGCCGGCCTGACCGCCGGCCAGTTCGTCGAAGGCAGTTTCGAACTCGGCCGGCACGCGGTGCTGAGCCTGCCGGAGTCGGCGATCGTGCTGCGCGACGGCCACAGTTACGTGATGACGGTCGACGAGCAGCACATCGTCCACCAGCTCAAGGTGACGACCGGCGCGCGCAACGGCGAGGCGATCGCCGTGAGCGGCGAGCTGACGCCGCAGACGAAAGTCGTCAAGGCCGGCGGCAGCTTCATCGGCGACGGCGATCTGATCAGCGTGGAGGCGCCATGAACGTCAATTTCTCGGCGTGGTCGATTCACCGGCCGACGCCGGCGATCCTGCTGTTCTTCCTCGCGACGGTCGCCGGCGTGATCGGCTTTCGCGCGTTGCAGATCGCCAAGATGCCGGACTTCGACTTCCCCGGCATCATCGTCGACGTGCAGTTGCCGGGCGCGACGCCGTCGCAGCTCGAAACCGAGGTCACGCGCAAGATCGAGGACGCGACCGCGAACATTCCCGGCGCGCGCCACGTCACCTCGTCGGTGTCCGACGGCGACTCGAACACGTTCATCGAGTTCGAGATCGGCAAGAACGTGCAGGAAGCGCTCGACGACGTGCGCGACGCGGTGACCAGCGTGCGTTCGGCGCTGCCGGCCGACATCCTCGAACCGACCGTACAGCGCGTCACCACCAACGGCAGCTCGATCGCGACCTACGCCGTCAGCGCCGACAACATGGACGAGACGGACCTGTCGTGGTTCGTCGACAACATCGTCAGCAAGGCGATCATGCCGATCATCGGCGTCGGCAAGGTCTCGCGCTTCGGCGGCGTGCAGCGCGAAGTGCGCGTCGAGCTCGATCCGGTCAAGCTGCAGGCGTACGGCGTCACCGCCGGTGAAGTGTCGCGGCAGATCAACAGCATGCAGCAGGAAGCGCCGGGCGGACGCGGCGATCTCGGCGGCCTCGAACAGGCGGTGCGCACGATCGGCACCGTGCAGACCGCGCAGGAACTCGCGAATCTCAGCCTGCCGTTCGCCGACGGCCGCCGCATCCGTCTCGGCCAGATCGCGACCGTGCGCGACACCGTCGCCGAACCACGCCAGGCGGCGACGCTCGACGGCAAGCCGGTGATCTCGTTTCGCGCGTATCGCGCCAACGGCTCCGCCGAAGCGGAAGTCGCGACGGCGATCGCGCAGGAAGTCGACGCGCTCGGCAAGAAATATCCGCACGTGCATTTCCAGAAGATCTACACAACGGTCGGACCGATCGAGCATTCGTATCACGCCTCGATGCAGGCGCTGCTCGAAGGCGCGATCCTCGCGGTCTTCGTCGTCTGGGTCTTCCTGCGCGACTGGCGCGCAACGCTGATCTCGGCGGTCGCGCTGCCGCTGTCGATCCTGCCGACGTTCGCGTTCCTGCACTGGGCCGGCTTCACGCTCAACACGATCACGCTGCTGGCGCTGACGCTGGTGATCGGCATCCTCGTCGACGACGCGATCGTCGAGGTCGAGAACATCATGCGCCATCTGCGCATGGGCAAGACGCCGAAGCAGGCCGCGCTCGACGCCGCCGACGAGATCGGCCTGGCGGTGATCGCGACCTCGCTGACGCTGATCTCGGTGTTCCTGCCGGTCGCGCTGATGCCGGGCATCTCCGGCCTGGTGTTCAAGCAGTTCGGCTGGACCGCGGCGGTCGCGATCTTCGCGTCGCTGGTGGTCGCGCGCCTGCTGACGCCGATGATGGCCGCCTACATGCTGAGCGCGGCCGGTCTCGGCAAGGCGCATGCGCACGACGGCGAAGACGGCTGGCTGATGCAGCGCTACCTGCGCGCGGTGCGGACCTGCCTGCGCCATCCGTGGCTGACCAGCGCCGGCGCGGCAGTGTTCTTCTTCCTGTCGCTGTGGCTGGTGACGCTGCTGCCGTCGACGTTCCTCAACGCCGACGACTCGGCGCTGTCGCTGGTCACGCTCGAAGCGCCGCCGGGCGCGACGCTGCAGGACACGCTGGCGCTGAACCGGAAAGCGTACGAGGCGCTGCGGGACATCCCGGAGATCGAGCATGTCTACACGATCATCGGCAACGGCGTGACCGCCGGCAGCACCGTGCAGAGCGGCGGCAACGTCACGACGTTCACGCTGCTGATCCCGCTGACGCCGCAGAAGGAACGCGCGCGCACGCAGCAGCAGGTCGAGAACGAGATCGGCGAGCGCCTGCACAAACTGCCCGGCGTGCGCACGACGGTCGGCGGCAACGGCAACGGCCAGCAGCTGACCGTGCAGCTGACCAGCGAGGACCCGCTGATGCTGCAGGCGACCGCCAACAAGGTGCTGCGCGAAGTGCGCACGATTCCCGGCCTCGGCGGCGCGACCTCGTCGGCCAGCATCCTGCGGCCGGAACTGGTGATCCGGCCGGACTTCGCGCGCGCCGCCGAACTCGGCGTGACCGCCGAGGCGATCGGCGACGCCGTGCGCATCGCAACCTCCGGCGATTACGACGTGATCCTGCCGAAACTCAATCTGCCGGAACGCCAGCTCTACATCCGCACGATGCTCGATCCGCGCACGCGCACCGATCTCGACACGATCCGCCAGCTGCGCGTCGCCTCGCTGCACGGCCCGGTGCCGCTCGCCAACGTCGCCAGCGTGCAGGTCGAAGGCGGTCCGGCGCAGATCGACCGCTACGACCGCGCGCGCAACGTGACGCTGACGGTCAACCTGCAGGGCCGTCCGCTCGGCGAGGTCAACAAGCTGATCGAGGCGCTGCCGTCGATGAAGCATCTGCCGCCGCAGGTCCGTCGCGGCGAAGGCGGCGACGTCGAATTCATGAACGATCTGTTCGGCAACTTCGCGATCGCGATGCTGACCGGCATCTTCTGCGTGTACGCGGTGATGGTGCTGCTGTTCCACGACTTCGCGCAGCCGTTCACGGTGCTGACGGCGCTGCCGCTGGCGGCCGGCGGCGCGCTCGGCGGGCTCGTGATCTTCGGCATGGACCTGTCGCTGGCCTCGCTGATCGGCCTGCTGATGCTGATCGGCATCGTCAGCAAGAACTCGATCCTGCTCGTCGAATACGCGATCACCGCGCGCGACCAGCGCGGCCTGTCGCGCTTCGACGCGATCATCGACGCCTGCCACAAGCGTGCGCGGCCGATCGTGATGACGACGGTCGCGATGATCGCCGGCATGCTGCCGATGGCGCTGAACATCAGCAAGACCGACGCGGGTTTCCGCACGCCGATGGCGGTCGCGGTGATCGGCGGCCTGCTGACATCGACGGTGCTGAGCCTGCTGGTCGTGCCGGTCGTCTACGAAGTCGTCGACAACATCGAAGGCTGGTTCGCCCGGCATCTGCGCCGCAAGCCGGCCGCCGGCGACGGCGAGTTGTCGCTGTCCTGAGCGCAGCGGCCGGCGCAGGTTCGTCCGTGCAATAAAAAAGCCCGGTGTCCTGGGGGGAGAACACCGGGCCTGCTTTCCGGCCTTGGGGGTGCCGGACCCGCCCAGGGAGTGAGGCGGGGAGCGGGACAGGGGAGGGTCGCCACTCGCAGGATTAGATGCGGCCGCCGTTGCGAAGTTCAACGGCCCCACGATGAAACTTCTGTCAGCGGAAAATCCGGCGGCTGGCGACAAACCCGGCGCACAAAAAAGCCCGGTGACTTGGGGGGAAGCCACCGGGCCACGCTTTCCGGCCATTGGGGGATGCCGGACCCGCCCAGGGAGTGGAGGCGGGGAGTGGGACAGGGAGTATCGCCACTCAGAAGATTAGATGAGGCTGCCGAATCGAAGTTCAACGGCATGCGAAAAATATTTTTGCGTCGCCGCAAACGACCAAGCTGAACGTTTCGAATCAAGCACTTGTAGCGCCTGACCAAAGGGTCAGAAAGCCGGTTTCAAACTAAATTCCGTTCAAGTTCCGCTGCTTGCGTGGCCGGAGCCGGAATGCGCGGAATCCCACTCCGAACCGAAGCCGAAGTCGGCGACCAGCGGCACGTCGAGCGACGCGACGCGGACCATGCGGCCGGCGACCGCCGGCGCGATCTCGTGCAGCAGCGCCTGCGGTCCCTCGAACACGAGTTCGTCGTGAACCTGCATGATCATGCGGATCGCCGGTGCCTCGCGCTGCAGAAAAGCCGCGACGTCGATCATCGCCAGCTTGATCAGGTCGGCGGCGGTGCCCTGCAGAGGCGCATTGATCGCGGTGCGTTCGGCGTACTGGCGCAGCGCCTGGTTCTTCGCGGCGATGTTCGGCAGGTACAGGCGGCGGCCGAACAGCGTCTCGACGTAACCGGTCTCGCGCGCGGCGTGCCGCGTCGTGTCCATGAAATGCCGCACACCCGGATAGCGGCCGAAGAAGCGGTCGATATAGTCCTGCGCCTCGCCGCGCGCGATGCCGAGCTGGCGCGCGAGTCCGAACGCCGACATGCCGTAGATCAGGCCGAAGTTGATCGCCTTGGCGGCGCGGCGCTGGTCGCCGCCGACCTGTTCGAGCGGCAGGCCGAACACTTCGGCGGCGGTCGCCTGGTGAATGTCGAGGCCGTCGCGAAACGCACCCTGCAAACGCGGGTCACCGGAGAAATGCGCCATCAGCCGCAATTCGATCTGCGAATAGTCGATCGCCAGCAGCGCGTTGCCGGGCTCGGCGATGAACGCCTGGCGGATGCGCCGGCCTTCGGCGTTGCGCACCGGAATGTTCTGCAGGTTCGGATCGGACGACGACAGCCGGCCGGTCGCGGCGACCGCCTGGTGATACGAGGTATGGACGCGGCCGGTATGCGGATTGACCGCGAGCGGCAGCTGCTCGGTGTAGGTCGAGCGCAGTTTCTGCAGCGCGCGCCAGTCGAGGATCACGCGCGGCAGCGGATGCGTCGCGGCGAGTTCTTCGAGCACGTCCTCGGCGGTCGACGGCTCGCCTTTCGGCGTCTTGCCGAGCACCGGCAGCTTGAGCTGTTCGTAGAGAATCTGGCCGAGCTGTTTCGGCGAGCCGAGATTGAATTCGCCGCCGGCTTCGCGGAACGCGTCCTGCTGCAGCGCCGCCATCCGCTCGGCGAGCTCCAGCGAAATCCTGCCGAGCAGCGGCACGTCGAGCTTGACGCCGTTGCGTTCGACGCCGGCGAGCACCGGCACCAGCGGCATCTCGATCGTCTCGTAGACCTTGTCCAGCGCCGCGTCGGCGGCGACGCGCGGATACAGCACGTGATGCAGGCGCAGCGTGATGTCGGCGTCCTCGGCCGAATAATCGGCGGCGCTGTCGAGCGCGACCTGATTGAACGTCAGCTGGTTCTTGCCCTTGCCGGCGATGTCGGTGAACGCGATCGTCTTGTGGCCGAGATGCTTCTCGGCCAGCGAGTCCATGTCGTGACGATTGCCGGCGGCATCGAGCACGTAGCTCTGCAGCATCGTGTCGTGCGCGACGCCGGCCAGCGCGATGCCGTGGCGCGCGAACACGTTGATGTCGTATTTGAGGTTCTGCCCGACTTTCGGCTTGTTCGCATCTTCGAGCAGCGGCTTGAGCCGGGCGATCACCCTGTCGCGCGCGAGCTGCGGCGGCGCGCCGAGATAATCGTGCGCGACCGGCACGTACCAGCCGGCGCCGTCCTCGACCGCGAACGCGATGCCGACCAGGTTCGCGCGGTTCGCTTCGAGACTGTCG
This sequence comes from Solimonas sp., assembly GCA_035706385.1. Taxonomy (GTDB): domain Bacteria; phylum Pseudomonadota; class Gammaproteobacteria; order Nevskiales; family Nevskiaceae; genus Solimonas. The sequence continues at coordinate 15,923 of DASSVA010000309.1, forward strand.
GTCTCGGTGTCGACGCAGACCAGCGGCGCCGCGTCGAGTTTTGCCAGCATCGCGTCGAATTGCGCTTCATCGACGACCAGTGTCGCCTGCGTCGGCCGTGCCGGCGGCGTCTCGGCGGGCAGCTCGACGGACGACACCGGCAAGTCCGGCGCATCCTCGGTGGTCTGCGCCGGCGGCTGCGCGGCTTGCTCGCCGGCGAGCAGTTCGTCGACCCAGCGGTTGAAGCCGAGCCGGCGGTACAGCGCGAGCAGCGTCGCGCGATCCGGCGCGCGCGGCACGAGTTCGTCGAGCGTGATCGGCAATTGCAGATCGCAGCGGATCGTCGCCAAATCCTTCGACAGCGGCAGCGTCGCCAGCCCGGCGCGCAGCTTCTCGCCGATCTTGCCTTTGACGGTTTCGGCGGCGGCGATCACGGCGTCCATCGAGCCGTATTCGTTGAGCCACTTCGCGGCCGTCTTCGGACCGACGCCGTCGATGCCCGGAATGTTGTCGACCTTGTCGCCCATCAGCGCGAGGTAGTCGACGATCAGCGCCGGCGGCACGCCGAACTTCTCGACGACACCGGCCGGGTCCATGCGCCGGTTCTTCATCGTGTCGAGCAGGTGGATGTCGTCCGTCACCAGCTGCGCCATGTCCTTGTCGCCGGTGACGATCAGCACGCACTGGCCGCGCTGCGCGGCGCGCGTCGCCAGCGTGCCGATCACGTCGTCGGCCTCGACGTCCGGCACCGCGAGCACCGGCAGGCCCATGCCCTCGATCATCGCGACGACGTGCGGATACTGCGCGGAAAGATCTTCCGGCGTCGCGTCGCGCGTCGCCTTGTATTCGGGATAGATGCGGTTGCGGAAAGTATCGCCGGGCGCGTCGAAGACGACGCAGATTTCCTCCGGCGCGTAATCCTTGAGCAGGCGCCGCAGCATGTTGCCCATGCCGAACACCGCGCCGGTCGGCTCGCCCTGCTTGTTCGACAGCGGCGGCAGCGCGAGGAACGCGCGGAACAGCCACGACGAGCCGTCGATCAGGATCAGCGGCTTGCGGGCGAACTCGCTCATGGCAGCAAGCGCTCGCCGCGCACCAGATCGTCGAAGGTCTCGCGCGCACGCACGACATGCGCCGCCTCGCCGTCGACCATGATCTCGGCGACGCGTGGTCGCGAGTTGTAGTTCGACGCCATCGTGAAACCGTAGGCGCCGGCGGTGCGCACCGCGAGCAGATCGCCGCTCGCGATCGCCAGCGCGCGGTCCTTGCCGAGCCAGTCGCCCGATTCGCAGACCGGACCGACGACATCGTAAGTCCGCGTTTCGCGCCCGCCCGATTCGACGACCGGCACGATGTTCATCCATGCCTGATACAGCGTCGGCCGGATCAGATCGTTCATCGCCGCATCGACGATCGCGAAGCGCTTGTCCTCGTTGCCCTTGAGGCCGAGCACGCGCGTGACGAGGATGCCGGCGTTGCCAGCGATCGCGCGGCCCGGCTCGGTGAGGATTTTCAGGCCCAGCGTTTCCAGCTTCGGCCGCAGCGCCGCCGCCCAGTCGCGCGGTGCGATCGGCTGTTCGTCGTGATAGCGCACGCCGAGGCCGCCGCCGACATCGAGATGGCGCAGCGCGATGCCGTGCGCGGCGAGCCGTTGCACGAGCGCGAGCACGCGATCGAGCGCGTCGAGAAACGGCGAGACGTCGAGCAGCTGCGAGCCGATGTG